>NZ_JBWKRA010000006.1:0-245885 GCF_059419065.1 Pseudomonas sp. GW821-FHT07B01
CGGTAGTTCAGTCGGTTACAATACCGGCCTGTCACGCCGGGGGTCGCGGGTTCGAGTCCCGTCCGCTGCGCCATATTTTCCAGGTTCGATATATCGGGCTTGAGATTGAACAGCCAAGGCTGATCGATCAGATGTTTAAAGGTGGTTGAGGGTTCATGCTCAATCAGCCAAGCGATACGCAGCGGTAGTTCAGTCGGTTAGAATACCGGCCTGTCACGCCGGGGGTCGCGGGTTCGAGTCCCGTCCGCTGCGCCATATTTTCCAGGTTCGATATATCGGGCTTGAGATTGAACAGCCAAGGCTGATCGATCAGATGTTTAAAGGTGGTTGAGGGTTCATGCTCAATCAGCCAAGCGATACGCAGCGGTAGTTCAGTCGGTTAGAATACCGGCCTGTCACGCCGGGGGTCGCGGGTTCGAGTCCCGTCCGCTGCGCCATATCTGCCTCAAGGCCCACTGAACGCCTTGAAGCACAAGGAAAGCCACTGGCTCACCTTGATCCGATAGCAAAGACCCTGGTCGAAAGGCCGGGGTTTTTTGTGTCTGGGGTTTGAAAAAACCTCATCTTCTTCGCTGCCAACAGCGCTCATTATCGGCAAACGGCCGACAGATCATTTCGATTCTGTCGGCCGTTTTTGCGTTCTTGTGTCAAAAAATTTCAATGTGGTTATTTGCCGCAGGCGCAGAAACCTTTAAAGTTAACCCTTCGGTCAACTTTGCACTGTCATCATGGCCTTTTGATTCGTCGAGAAAGGCTTCTGCAAGTCTCCAGATTCGGTGTACTTAACCATAAGGGCGGATTTATAACCGCTCAGAGGATGATCCATGTCCAACCGTGAAATAACCCGGCGCTCGTTCCTCCAGGGCGGGCTGGTGGCGGGTGTGAGTGTCACGCTCACGCCGCTCAGCACCCAGGCGCTGGCTGCCTTGATGGAAAACAGCGTGACCGTGCCGTCTGAAAAGTGGCTTGGCCATAACGGCAAGGCGCGCCAGCGTAACGATGCCTTGTCGAAAGTCTGCGGCAGCAAGGTGTTTGCCCGCGACATCCGTTCCAAGGACATGCCTGGCTGGCCCCAGCAGCAAGGTCACGCCATGTTGCTCAAAACCATCAAGGCCGACCACATCTACGCGGGCTACGACCTGTCGTGGCTTGGCGCCGAGCTGCAGCCGGACCGTATCGTCACCGCTGCCGACCTGGACAAAGACGGTATCGTCTTCCCGGAAGAACATGCGCCGGACCCGTTGTTGCCCGAGGGCAAAGTGCCGATGTTCATCGGTCACCCGGTGGCGATCCTGATCTGGAACGACTTCGAACGTTTCCGTCAGGCCAAGAACAAACTCAAGTTCAATGACAAGGCGATTCGTTACGGCGCCAAAGTGCCGTATTACGAAGGTGACCCCTACGGTAGCTTCCGCTACGTGCGCGTGGGTGGCCCGACCTCGGCCGACGAAGACGAATTCGCCAGCCTCAAGGATTCGATCCTGTTCCCGATGCTGAAAAACCGTCGCCCAGTGTGGAATTCCCAGCCGAACCTGCACGGCAACCTGACCGAGCGCGGGCTGTTCTACGCCGAGCGCATGAAGAGCCAGATCAACACGCCACCGGACAACTGGCTAGTGTTTGACGAGCGCTACAAAACCCCATCGATCGAACCGGCCGCCATGGAGCCGGACAACGGCAACGGTTGGTACGATCCAGCAACCAAGACCCTGCACTTTGTGGTGGCCACCCAGTGCCCATTGGAAGTTGCGACCGAGACCGCCAAGATGATCTCGCCGTCGCGCTTCGGCCTGGCCAACCTGAACATGCATCCGGGTTATACCGTGGGTTACGGTTCCAAAGACCACAACATTTTCGTCTACTACGCCGCCCTCGCTGCGTTGTATGGCGCCGGTGTGCCGGTGCGCCTGGCCAACGACCGTTACGAGCAATTCCAGAGCGGCATCAAGCGTCACCCGTTCGATATCCGCTATCAGTTGGCGGTCGACAAGAACGACCACAGCTTCAAAATCTTCCTCGCCGACATGAGCGTCGACGGCGGTGGCCGGATCAACTACAGCCCGTCGGTGGCTGCGGTCGGCGCCACGGCGGCGCAGTCGATCTACTACATGCCGCAGAACGACCTGCAAGTCACCGCGTACCATTCCCGTGGCGTTGAAGCCGGTTCGATGCGGGGCTACGGCACCCTGCAAAGCATGGCGGCGACCGAAATGATGGTCGACGAAATCGCCGGTCGTCTCGGTGTGGATGCCATTGAGCTGCGGCGCAAGAACGCACTGCGTTCGGGCATGAAGAACACCCAGGGCGCGATCCCTGCCGGTGCGTTGCGGCTGCACGAAATTCTCGACAAGGCCGCTGTGCACGACGTGTGGAAAAACCGCGACGCGATCAAGCAACAGCGCGAAGCCGCAGACCCGGATAACTGGTATGGCGTCGGTTTTGCCATCTGCCAGAAAGACTTCGGCACCGGTTCCGAAGCGCCGATGGCCAGTGTTGAATTCAGCGCTGACGGCCGCATCAGCCTGCGCCACATCGGGATCGAAATCGGCACCGGCATGTCCACTTCGCAATCGCTGGTGGTCGCCGACTTCCTTGGCAGCCCGGCCCACGAAGTGAAGACCGGCGAAACACAATGGCAGGAAATGCAACTGGTCACCGGCGGCAACCCCTACACCATGAGCCAGGCCGAGCAGGACAGCCTGCTGCGCAACCCGCGTTGGGTGGGCAAGCTCGCGTCGGCGTCGTCCGCGACCAACTCGGCGTACTACTTCAGCCACGCCACCCGTGAAGCGGCGCGTGTGCTGTTCAACCACGGCTTGTGGCCGGCAGCGCTGGAGATCTGGCGCCAGGGCCCGTTCGGCGGCCAGGCCAACCCCTATGTGGTGCGCCGCGAAGACGCACATTGGGTGGACGGCAAGCTCACCGCCAACGGCATGCAGCCATTGAGCTTTGAAGAACTGGCCAAGCGCGCTCATGAGCGCGGCCTGGTCACCGCTGCCACGGTCCACGGGTTCAACCGCTGGAGCTGGGCCGAGGCTGAGTACAGCATCGACGGCGTGCGCGAGCGCCTGCCGCTCGACGGTCTGGCGGTGAAATACGGCGACGGCGCGCCGAAAGCCAAGCAGGCGCTGATGAGCACTGCCGGTTTCCACCTGCTCGATCGCCAGAACGTCAGCTATCCCGCCACACAGTTGAATAACGCTGCGGTGACGTACTACAGCCCCGTCGCCACGTTGGTCGAGTTGAAGGTCAACAAGGGTTCGGCGCAGGTCGAAGTGCTCAATCACCATTCATGGGTCGAGTGCGGGCGTGTGCTGGTTGAAGAGTTGGTCAAGGGCCAACTCGAAGGTGGAGTGGCCATGGGCATCGGTCACGCCTTGATGGAAGAAATGCCGTTGTACGAAGGCGGGCCGGGGGAGGGTGACTGGAACTTCAACCGCTACCGTCTGCCGATGGCGCGTCACGTTGCCGTGTGGAAACAGACCTCGGAGATTCTGCCGGCGCTGTCGCCAAGCGACCCGTCCAAAGGTATCGCTGAAGTGGTGATGATCCCGATTGTCGGGGCCATTGGTAATGCGGTGGCACACGCCATCGGTAAACGTGTTCGCGACCTGCCAATCACGGCTGCACGCATCAAGGAGGCCCTCAATGGCTAACCGTCCGCTTCAACTGACCCTCAATGGTCAACCCGTCGGCCCGGTGGACATCCCTGATGACCTGCCGATGATTGACTACCTGCACGAGTACAAGAACCTCACCGGCTCGCGACTGGGCTGCGGCCAGGGCATTTGCCACGCCTGCGTGGTGATCGTCGACAACCCGGACGGCACCAGCGAAGAAGTGCGCACCTGCATCACTGGCGCGCATTACTTTGAAGGCAAGCAAGTGCGCACTATCGAAGGTCACGCCAAGCGCGATGAGTCGGGCCAGGTCACTGAGCTCAACCCGATCCAGCAGCGCTTCGTGGATGAGTTCGCCTTTCAGTGCAGCTATTGCGCGCCGGGCTTCGTCAATGCGGCGACCGTGTTGGTGGAGAAACTGCAACGCCAGCCGACCGTGTACAGCAAGCTGGAACAAATCATCGAGGACAGCCTCGGTCATCACGTCTGCCGTTGTACCGGGTACGTGCGTTATTACAACGCCACCCGCAACGTGCTGACCGATCTCGGCCTGGTCAAGGAGGGTTAAGCATGAAGCTTTTTCTGACCCGCCTGGCCTTGGCGGTCGGCCTGGCCGCGCCGGTATTGTTTGCCCACGCTGATGATCAAGCCAAGCGCGGCGAATACCTCGCCCGCGCCGCTGACTGCATGGCCTGCCACACTGCACCGGGCGGCGCGCCGTTTGCCGGCGGCCTGCCGATTGTCTCGCCGTTTGGCACCATCTATGGCACCAATATCACGCCAAGCAAAGAACACGGCATCGGCTTGTACAGCGATGACGAGTTCTTCGCTGCGTTGACCGAAGGCAAGCGTCGCGACGGTGCGTACTTGTACCCGGCGATGCCCTACACCTCGTACCACCTGATGCCGCGTGAAGACTCGGACGCCATTCATGCGTACCTCAAAACCATCGAGCCGATCGAGCGCGCAGCGCCGGTCACGAGCCTGAGCTTTCCCTTCAACGTGCGCCTGGGCCTGATGGGCTGGAACGTGTTGTACGGCAAAGCGCTGAAACTGGAACCGGCCGAAGGCAAGAGCGAAGCCTGGAAGCGCGGCCAGTACATGGTCGAAGTGCTCGGCCACTGCGGCGAATGCCACACCCCACGTGGCCTGCCCGGTGCGATGGAGCTGGACAAGCGCCTGACCGGCGGCATCCTCAATGGCTATCTGGCGCCCAGCTTGCTCGCCACCGACCTGGCCGCGCGCGGCTGGAATGAGCAGGACCTGGCCACGTTCCTCAAGCACGGCATGAGCGCCCAAGGGACGATGTTCAACGAGATGTTCCCGGTGTTCCACAACAGCACCCAGGGCCTGAGCGATACGGACCTGGCCGCGATGGCGACCTTCCTGCTCGGTGATAAACCGCCCGCAGCCAAGGCGCTGGTCGAAGTGCCGGTGGAACACCTTGGCCCGAGCGCTCAGCGCGGCCGCCAGGAATACCTGAACGTCTGTGCCGGTTGCCATGCCGCCGATGGTGAAGGCAAGCCGCACATCGCGGTGGCGATGCGCGGCAACACCACGCTGCGTCTGGAAGACCCGCGCAACCTGGTGCGGGTGATCGAGGACGGGATTGGCGAGCAGAAGTTCTCCGGGTTCGAGCACATGCAACCGATGCCGGGCTTCGCGGGAAAACTCAGCCCGGAACAACTCACCGATCTGATCAATTACTTGCGCCAGGGCTGGGGCGGGCAATCGGCGGAGCTGGCGGTGAGCGATGTGCAGAAGCTGCAGGCTGAGGCGCCGTCCATCGAGCACAAGGCGCACTGACATGCAGCATCTGGATCTGCAGGTGATACGACGGGCGCTGGCGTGGTCGGTGGCGGGGCAGCGCATTTGGCTCTGTACGGTGCTGGCCACCTACGGCTCGGCGCCGCGGGCGCCGGGTTCGCTGCTGGCGGTGAACGCCGCTGGGCAGTGGATTGGGTCGTTGTCGGGTGGTTGCGTCGAGGAAGACTTTCTCGAACGCGTCGCCGAAGGTGCGTTTTTCGAGGCGGTCAACGTGGTGCGCTACGGCGCAGGGGACGATCCGCGTTCGCGGGTCAGCCTGCCCTGCGGCGGCATTCTCGATGTATTGGTTGAGAAGTTCGAGCCTGACTGCGAAGTGCAGGCGCACCTGCGTGAAGTGGAGTCGGCGCTGCTCGGGCAGCGCCGCTTGATTCGCCAGGTCGACCTGGCCAGCGGGGCGCGCAGCCTGGTCGCTGATTGTGAGCAGGGCGCGCGCATCGAGCGTGACAGTGCGCGGGTGCGCATCCGCGTCGGTGCGGCTCAGCGTCTATTGCTGGCCGGGTACTCCAGCGTGGCGCAGGCGTGTGCCGAGTTTGCGGTCGGCCTTGGGTTTGAAGTGATTCTCTGCGACCCACGCGAGGAGGTGCTGGAAGGCGTGGTGCTCAATGGCGTGGAGATTCGTCGCCAGTTGCCGTCGGTGTTTATTGCCGACGGCGGCTGTCACCGGGATACGGCGGTGGTTGCGCTGACGCATGACCCGCGTATCGACGATCTGGCGATGATGGAAGCGGTGCGTACCGACGCGTTCTACATTGGCGTGATGGGGTCGTTGCAGACCTCGCAGAAGCGCTTTGAGCGACTGCGCCGCATCGGTGGGTTGGGGGAGCCTGAACTGGCGCGGATACACGCGCCCATCGGGCTTAACCTGGGGAGCAGGACGCCGTCGGAAATCGCGTTGGCGGTATTGGCGGATATCGTACGGATTCGTAGCGGGATTGCTCGCGACCAGCTCTGAGCGCATCTTTGCTTGAAGGCTTGATGTAAATGTGGCGAGGGAGCTTGCTCCCGCTGGAGTGCGTAGCGCTCCCAGGCTTTTGGGGCCGCTTCGCAGCCCAGCGGGAGCAAGCTCCCTCGCCACAGTCTGCCTGTGTTTACATCCCGAATTTATCCCGCAACCCGTAGTACCAAGCCCCCAGCGCCGCAAACGGTGTGCGCAACATTTGCCCACCCGGGAACGGGTAATGCGGCAAGCCCGCAAACGCATCAAAACGCTCAGCCTGACCTCGCAAGGCCTCCGCCAGTACTTTGCCTGCCAAGTGCGTATACGTCACGCCATGGCCGCTACAGCCCTGGGAGTAATAGATGTTGTCACCCAGGCGACCAACCTGCGGCAAGCGCGACAGGGTGAGCAGGAAATTGCCGGTCCAGGCGTAGTCGATCTTCACGTTCTTCAGTTGCGGAAATGCCTTGAGCATTTTCGGCCGGATGATCGCTTCGATATTCGCCGGGTCCCGCGCGCCATAGACCACGCCGCCGCCGAAGATCAGGCGCTTGTCGCTGGTGAGGCGGTAGTAGTCGAGCAGGTAGTTGCAGTCCTCGACACAGTAATCCTGGGGCAACAGCGTCTTGGCTACTTCATCGCCCAGTGGTGCCGTGGTGATCACTTGGGTACCGCACGGCATCGACTTGGCCGCCAGCTCCGGCACCAGGTTGCCCAGGTAAGCGTTCCCCGCGACGATAATGAACTTGGCCCTGATCCTGCCTTCAGCAGTGTGCACCACCGGATTGGCGCCGCGCTCAATGCGCACCGCTGCCGATTGCTCATAGATCGTGCCGCC
Organism: Pseudomonas sp. GW821-FHT07B01; assembly: GCF_059419065.1. Taxonomy (NCBI): domain Bacteria; kingdom Pseudomonadati; phylum Pseudomonadota; class Gammaproteobacteria; order Pseudomonadales; family Pseudomonadaceae; genus Pseudomonas; species Pseudomonas sp. GW821-FHT07B01. The sequence continues at coordinate 7,223 of NZ_JBWKRA010000006.1, forward strand.
CAGGGATTCCACAGCCGCGGCTTCACCGAGCGCCAGGTTGAGCGGGTGGATATGGCCACCGCTCATGTCCAGCAAGCCCCCCACATAGTTGTCACAGGCCACCACCTCGCGGATGCGGCGCTCGTCCAGCAACTCCAGTTGCGTATGGCCGTAGCGCTCCCACAGACGCTTCTGCGACTCCAAGTGGCCCATGTGCTTGCTGTTGAGGGCGGCGAACACGCCACCGTCCTTCAAGTCGCACTGGATCTGGTACTTGGCCACGCGCTCACGGATGATCCTGCCGCCTTCAAACGCCATCTGCCCCAACAACTGCGCCTGCTGAGGCCCGACGCTGCGCTCGATCACGTCGATATCGCGGCTGTAACTGTTGACGATCTGCCCACCGTTGCGGCCCGAGGCACCAAAACCGACCTTGGCGGCTTCCAGCACCGTAACGCGAAAGCCGTTCTCCAGCAGAAACAGCGCACTGGAAAGCCCGGTATAGCCGGCCCCGATCACACACACATCGGTCTCGACTTCACCTTGCAACACAGGACGGGGCGGAACTGCATTCGCAGAAGCGGCGTAATACGACTGGGGGTAGGGGGTGTTCGCCATCCTGGAACCTCTGTTTTATATTTTTTACGAGTGCGCCGATCCTACCTGAGTTGAAAATTGCCTGCCAGCCACCCGAAAATCACGGGTGTACCCGGCGCAAATAAAAAATTCGCATATTCATAGGGTTAGCTGCAAAAAAGATGTTGACACCCCTTCGGAATTCCGTAGAATGCCGCCTCACAGCAGGCACGTAGCTCAGTTGGTTAGAGCACCACCTTGACATGGTGGGGGTCGTTGGTTCGAGTCCAATCGCGCCTACCAAACAAAATCCGCTCTGCTGGGCGGTCTAGAAGGGCTCACCGAAAGGTGGGCCCTTTTTTGTTGTCTGGAATTTAGGCAAAGGAAAGTCATGACGCCGGGGCGGCGTCCTTTCAGGGCTTGATGTCCAATCAGGCGAAAAGCGTCGCCACCGCCAGCAGGCAAATTACCTGGGCGAACAGCTGGCAGCGTATTTCGCCAAGTGTGGTCGCCATATTACTCATTTGTCCGGCATACATAGCGGGAACCCTCATTGTCGGCGTGACACCGTGAATGAACTCCAAGTACACACAGTTGCATCGTGGAGTATAGGCGCTGATCAGAAATTTTCCCTGCCGACGCCCTAGCGAGTTCATCTTCACGACTTTTCCAAAAAACTGCGCTGAATCTCTGCATGGCACCGTACCGCCCGATGCCATTCCCCCCACAAAAATTATTGGTTTGCAGCAACAATTTTTCTTGTTGGACACCCCTGGGCCCAGGCAGCAAAGTTGCGCCACTGACGCTCGACCTTCCAGGTCAACAATAAAAAACCGAGCCGACTGCACGCCACTTTCAAGCTGTGAGCCCTTTGCCCACATCCTGCTGTAATGGCGCCGCAGCGCGCACTAAAGGACCTCCCCGCCATGCAAACTGTTGTGAACTTATGGCCGTTGATCGGCGTACTTGTCATCGTGGTCGGCTTTGTATTGCGCTTCAATCCGCTGTTGGTGGTCACGGCCGCCGCCATCGCCACCGGGCTTGCCGCCCAGTTCCCGCTGGGAAAAATTCTCGCCACCATGGGCGATGGTTTCCTTCAGACCCGCGCCCTGCAATTGATCCTGCTATTACCGCTGGCGGTGATTGGCCTGTTGGAGCGCCATGGCCTGCGCCTGCATGCGCAGAACTGGATCGCACGCTTTGAACGCGCCACGGTCGGGCGCTTGTTGATCATCTATCTGTTTGTGCGTGAGTCCACGGCTGCCATGGGGTTGACCAGCCTGGGTGGGCATCCGCAGATGGTGCGGCCGCTGCTGGCGCCGATGGCCGAGGGCGCTGCAGAAAAACGTTATGGCAAGCTGCCTGACAAGCTGCGCCACAAGGTACTGGCCATGTGCGCTGCCACCGACAACGTCGGGTTGTTCTTTGGTGAGGACATCTTCGTGGCCTTTGGTGCGATTGCGTTGATGCACACCTTCCTGCTTGGCTCGGGGATTGATGTGGAGCCGCTGCACATTGCGGTGTGGGGCATCCCGACGGCGATCTGTGCCTTCATCATTCACGCTATCCGGCTGCATCGTTTCGACCGGCGCTTGACCCACGAAATGAGCTCGGCCACCGCTCCGGTGGAGGCTGCTCAATGATTATTTCCATTCAATACCTGTACTGGCTGGCGGGCGTGCTGTTGCTGATCACCGCCGGCATGATCCTGCTCGACCGTTCCCACCCCAAGCGCTGGTCCAGTGCGCTGTTCTGGTTGTTGTTTGCCGTACCGTTCCTTATAGGCGAGCGCCTGCCTTCGGTGGTCATCGGAGTGGGTGTGGTGGTGATGGCATTGATTGCGGGCTTGGGCGGCGTTGGTCGTGGCCAGCATGCCGAATTGCACGACAAGGCGTCCCGCGCCAGTGCCGGGCGCCTGGGCCACAAATTGTTCATCCCGGCGTTGGCGATTCCGCTGACCACGGTGATTGGCTCAGTGTTGCTCAAACACACCGAAATCGGTGGTGTACCGCTGCTGGACCCGAAGAACACCACCTTTGTCTCCCTCGGGATCGGTTGCCTGATCGCTCTTGGCCTGGCCTGCTGGCTGACCCGGGATACGCCGGTACAAGCGTTACGCGAATCCCGTCGCCTGACCGAAGCCCTGGGCTGGGCCATGGTGCTTCCGCAAATGCTGGCGATGCTCGGGCTGTTGTTCAATGAGGCCGGGGTGGGCACGGCGGTCGCCCATGTCACTACCACCTACATCAACCTGGACTACAAGTTGGTGGCGGTGATGGTGTATGTGTTGGGCATGGCCTTGTTTACCGTGATCATGGGCAATGGTTTTGCGGCCTTTCCGGTGATGACCGGTGGCGTCGGCGTGCCGGTGCTGGTGGGGATTTACGGCGGCAACCCTGCGGTGATGGCGGCGATTGGCATGTTCTCTGGCTATTGCGGTACGTTGATGACGCCGATGGCGGCCAACTTCAATATCGTACCGGCGGCGCTACTGGAGCTGCCGGATAAAAATGCGGTGATCAAAGCCCAACTACCCACGGCGCTGATGATGCTGGTGGTCAATATCGTGCTGCTCTATCTGTTGATGTGAGGCCATTGTGCAAAACGTATTGCTGACGGGCTTCGAGCCCTTTGATAAGGCGGCGGTAAACCCTTCTTGGGAGGCCGTGCGCCAGTTGGACGGTGTGCAGTTGTGCGAGGGGGTGCAAATGGTTTCGCGTTGCTTGCCCTGCGCATTTGCCACCGCTGCCGAAACCTTGCTCCAGTTGATCAATGAACTGCGGCCGGCAATGGTCATCGCCACGGGCCTGGGGCCTGGGCGCAGTGATATTTCCGTCGAGCGCGTTGCGATCAACGTAAACGATGCGCGTATCCCCGACAATCTGGGGGCGCAGCCGATTGATATTGCGGTAGTGGATGGCGGCCCGGCGGCGTACTTCTCGACGTTGCCGATCAAGACCATGGTCAAGGCGGTACGTGAGGCGGGCATTGCGGCTTCGGTATCGCAGACGGCGGGGACGTTTGTGTGCAACCAGGTGTTTTATCGTTTGCAGCATGCCTTGGTGGGGACTGGGGTGCGCAGTGGGTTTATTCACGTACCTGGTTTGCCTGACGCGGGCGAGCATTCGATGGCGCTATCGACAATAGTCGAGGGGTTGCGTGTGGCGGCATTGGCAGCCTGGCAAACCCAGGTAGATATCGCCTTGAGTGGTGGTCAGGTGAGCTGACGGCAGGCGCTGTTGTTTGGGTACGCTGTGTTGCGATTTCAACTACAGTTCAAGGACATATTTGCCTTGGGAAGTCGCCATGTTAAAGCGTACGAAGTTCGTGTCGGTTGCGTTGTCCCTTGCACTGTCCGTGACCAGTGGCCTTGCCTTTGCAGATCCAGGGAATGGCAAAGGCCAGGGTAACAATAAAGGTGATGTCTACGGTGGGCAGGGCAAAGGCCAAGGCAATAGCAAGGGTGATGCCTATGGTGGGCAGGACAACGGCAAAGGTCACGGTAATAACAAAGGTAACGCCCAGGGCGGGCCGGGTAAGGCCAAAGACAAGGGCGGCCAATCCAGAAATGACTTCAGCGTTGATCGCGGTCTTATACTGAATGTATTGGGCGGTCACCGCGATTATTGGCGCCCTGGCCCGGCCTTGCCGCCTGGCATTCAGAAAAACCTGGCACGCGGCAAGCCCCTGCCGCCCGGTATTGCCAAGAAGCTGGACGGCCGCTTGCTGGGGCAGTTGCCTCGCTACGACGGTTACGAGTGGCAGCAAGCGGGGACCGACTTGATATTGGTGGCCATCGCGACCGGTATCATCTACGAAGTTCTGAACGGCGCGTTTGATTGAGTCGCAGCGCCCTCAGGCTTCACGGCCGGGGAAAAACAACTCAAAACAGGTCACGCCATCTTCACTGCTTACACGGTACCGCCCGTTATGCAGCTGCATGATGGTCGCCACGATCGAGAGTCCCAGGCCGTTGGACTGGGATGACCGCTCGCGGGATTCATCCACCCGGTAGAACCGTTCGAACAGCCGCGACAGGTGCTCGGCCGGGATCGTCTGGCCGTGGTTGCTGACCCTCAGGTTGATGCCCGCACCATCCGGCACTGCCTGGATACTCAGTTCCGAGCCCGGCGCGCCATATTTGATGGCGTTGGCGCACAGGTTGGCCAGGGCACGGCGCAGCAACATCGGTTCAGCCCAGATCACCCCTTCGCCCAAGGCGGTGATGTGCATGTCCACATCACCGGCCAGCCCCTCGAAGTAATCCGCGATGCGTTCCACTTCATCCGCTGCGTCCAGCGCCTGGCGTTGGCGCAGTGCGCTGGCGGGGTCGGTGCGAGCCAGGAACAGCATGTTGTCGAGCATCCGCGCCAGGCGCTCCAGCTCTTCGACATTGGAGGCCAGTAGTTGCTGGTAGCTCTCGATGCTGCGCTGCTGCTGCAGGGCCACCTGGGTTTCGCCGAGCAGGTTGTTGATCGGGGTGCGCAGTTCATGGGCCATGTCGGTGGACACTTGGCCCAGTTGTACAAAGCCTTTGGCCAGGCGTTCAAGCATGGTGTTGAACGAGTCGATCATGGGCAGCAATTCTTTCGGTGCGCCGTGGCTGTCGAGCCGTTCGGCCAGGTTGCTGACGCCGATCCCTTGGGCATGCCGGGCCAGGCGGCGCAATGGCAGCAAGCCGCGATGAACCAGCAGGTAACCCACCAGCGCCAGGATGATCGCGGCGATACTCGCCAGGATGTATACGCTAAGTCGATAACTGGCGAGCACCGCGGTGCGCTCGGTCATCAGGCGGCCGCTGGTGATTTGCAGGCTGCCCAGGTCGCCGGAGTCGATAGCCACGGCCACCAGCGAGAAGGGAATACCGTTCAGGCCTGGCAAATGTTGCACGTCGCTCAACATGAGTTTGTGATCCTTGGGCAGCGGCTGGATCGACGGCAACTCAATATTCCCCGGGTTTACCAGCAGCAGTGGCTGTTTGCCGGGGGCGGCAATGCTCAGCGCGGATTCGCGATTGCCCAGCATGTTCTGGAACAGCTCTGGCTTGGTCTTGATCAGGTCCAGGGTATTGCTGTCGTTGAGCAGGTTGCGCAGCTGATCCACCCGGGATATCAGCGCGGCGTCGTCGCGGCGGATCAGTTCGCGCTCCAGTTCCCGGTACAGCGCCACGCCCAGGGTTGCCAGCAGGGCGAAGGCGAGTAGGGCGAAGATCAATGCCAGGCGCAGGGTCAGGGAGTAAGGGTGCTGGCGGCTCATGGCTGGGTATCGAAGCGGTAGCCAATGCCCCGCACGCTGTGGATCAGCTTGAGCTGGAACGGGTCGTCGATTTTCAGGCGCAGGCGGCGCACGGCGACATCCACCACATTGGTGTCGCTGTCGAAGTTCATGTCCCACACCCGCGAAGCAATCAGCGAGCGGGACAGCACTTGGTCCTGGTGCGTCGCGAACAGATGCAGAAGGGCGAACTCTTTGTTGGTCAGGGTAATGCGCGTGCCGGCGCGGGTGACCCGACGTTTGAGTACGTCAATGTGCAGGTCGGCGATGTGCAGTTGCTCTTCATCCCGGCTCGGGCCACGACGGTTGAGGGTACGCAGGCGCGCCACCAGTTCGGCGAACGAAAAGGGCTTGATGAGGTAGTCATCGGCACCCAGTTCAAGGCCTTTGATGCGGTCGGCGATGTCATCGCGGGCGGTGAGGAACAGCACCGGCGTATCGGCCTCTTTGCGCAGGCGACGCAGCACTTCCCAGCCATCCATTTTCGGCATCATCACGTCGAGTACGATTACGTCGAACGGCGTCTCCAGGGCCTGGTGCAAACCGTCCACGCCATCGCGGGCCAGGCTCACACAATGCCCCAGTTCCTGCAGGCCATTGAGCAGATAATTGCCGGCCTTGGGTTCGTCTTCGACTACAAGGATGTTCATGGGAAGTGCTCTGCTTCAATAAGTTGCGCCAGTGTAGCCCGATCAATTGTCATTGGCGCAACCGGTGCCCTGGACTTGGTAATCCAGCACATGTTCGCGGTCTTGGTGGTCCAGGTAGCGCAGTTGCGCCGGCACAACCCCGCATTGGCCGTAGGTGTCGGTGCTCGACAGCACCTTGGCGACATCCAGGTGCACGAAGAAGCCGGTTTTGTCGTGGATCACGTTGGTGGCGGGGGCGGTATCGGCAGCGAATACCGAGCCAGTGGCGAGCAAAGCGGCGAAGCCCAAGGCAATCAGTTTCATGGTGGTGTCTCACGTTCCGGGTGGGTAGTGAGCTCACGGTAACCAGGCGACCCCAACAGCCAACCAACAGGATCATGACAAGTTCGTCATTTTTTACTTGGAGGTGACGGGCCAGGACTCGGCGTTTACAAGCGTCAAGGTGATCCGTAGATTGCAGGGCCCAGCCCATGAGGAAGCCGCGCAGTGTCCAGCCCAACTCCAAATGTATTTACTCGGCGTTACCGCGCCTTTCTGTTCGATATGGACGGGACCCTGCTCAACTCCATTGCCGCTGCGGAGCGCGTCTGGGGCATCTGGGCTGCACGGCATGGCTTGGATGTGGAAGCGTTTCTGCACACCATTCATGGCGCCCGCGCGATTGATACGATCACCCGCCAGGCATTGCCGGGCGTCGATCCACAGGTAGAAGCCCAATGGATCACCGAGGCTGAGCTGGACGATGTCGAAGGCATCGTGGCGATTCCCGGCGCGGTGGCGTTTTTGGCGAGCCTGCCCGTCGATCAATGGGCATTGGTCACCTCAGCGCCAAAGGCATTGGCCGTGCGCCGGCTGCAAGCAGCGGGCATCCCCGTGCCGGCGGTACTGGTGACAGCCGAAGATGTGAAGACGGGCAAGCCCGATCCGGCCTGTTATGTGCTGGGTGCTCGGCGCCTGGGCGTGCCGATGCAGGACTGCCTGGTGTTCGAGGACGCCACAGTGGGTATTCAGGCTGGGGAAGCGGCGGGGGCGGATATCATGGTGGTGACCTCGACACACGTGGCGCCGATGGTGACCGCCCATGCTTGCATCGAGCAATACGGTGCGTTGAAAGCCGAGCGTGGGGCTGATGGTTTGCTGTCCTTAAGTTCGTTGGCGCCATGACACGTGGAAGGCCGAGCCCGTTACCGGTCTCGGCCTTCCATGCAGTCGATGGGATCGGACAGTGCCTGCAGTCGGCTGTTTTTCATCCCCTGGCGCGACACCACCATTTCCCTGAGTATCTCGGTGGCGAGCCGGTTGATGGCTTCTGTACCGTGATAATGCGCGCGCACGATGCCGGTAATCGCGAAGTGATCGGTTCCCGGGCCGCTGAGAACGGCTGAGAGAGTACCGTCGGCATGCAGCGTGCACTCAACGGTATAGCTGGGCAGGCGCGCTGCCAGTGCTGACTCGATCTGGGCTTTACCGAGGGTATCCATCTGTATCTGCACCTTTGACTGACTGCGCAAGCCCAATGATAGGTGGTGCGGCGGCGCTGTAAATACCGGCGATCCGATAACAGGTAAACGCCCTCAGCGTGCGGTTTTTCCATGGGTGCGATGAGCGGCGCGCTGACGCAGCTTGCGCAAGATCACCTTCTGGATGGGCTTGAGGCAGAACGCAAGCAGGTAGCCACAGAGCAGAAGCGCAAGATCCAACCAGGAATGGGTGTCGGGATCGGCCCCTTCCACTTCCATTCTCAAGCAGCACCCGAGTGCCACGAAGACCAGCCCTATCAGTAGGGCGATCATCCAGGATTTTGAAACAAGCGGTTGCGACGCGGCTGGCCTCATCGACGTGTTCCCGAAATGCACTCGGACGGCAGGATAAAGTGTCAGAAGTTGGGCTGCCAATAGCGCGACAAGTTCCGGATACCCTGACAGTTTCATCTTGCAGCGAAGGGAAAGCTCAAGGCGCGCTGGTCACGCGGGGAAGCGCGAACAGGCCAATTGGGTTTTCGCCAGCCGTTACAGTGAACGAAAAGGCTGGCTACTGGAGGCGTTTCAAGGCGTCTGGTTTTTGTCAGGTGCAGTCAGGCCGGCCTGGATACGCTGGTAAATCTCCTCGCGATGCACGGCAACATCCTTAGGTGCGTTGATGCCGATTCGTACTTGCTGGCCGCTAACGCCCAGGATGGTGATCGTAATGTCATCACCGATGTTTATGCTTTCACCGACTTTGCGGGTGAGTATAAGCATGGACTTCTCCTTGAATTACTTTTAAGGACACATGTTTCAGACAGGGTAGGTGTCGGATGTGTGTAGCTTACTGCGAAGCGCTTCCCTGTGACTGCCTCTTTCTAGGACGCATAGAGGCGACATTAATTCCCATGGCGGTATCATACAGGTCGCGATACATGATTCGCATTGTTTAAGCCAACGTTTATGACGGCCAGAATAGACAGTGAATGGTAAAGTTGCCTCTTTGATCCTCAAAGGAGCAGGGCAGTGCGTAAAGTAGCGATGGCAATTGTGGTGTTGGCGTTGGCCGGATGCGGTGAAGGTAAGTCGGTCGACGCCCCCAAGGCCAAGCCTGCCGTGACCGAAAGCCTGCCGCAAACCGGTGCGATTGCCGCTCAGGAATGGGATATACGGGTCGGCCCGCCGGACCATAAGCTGCAGGCGATCACCGACCTGACCGCCTGGTTGCTGGAACACGGGTTCAATTTCTATATCGTGAAAGCCGACGGCAAGGATGAGGTGCTATTGGGGCCGTTCGCGACCAAAGCCGAGGCCGAAGCCAAGCAGGCGCTGCTAAACGAAAAAATGGCGCGGGCCAAGAAAAACGACACTGTGTCGGAGATTATCGAACACAAGGCTGCGCAGTAGCAGGCGAAGTGGGCGGGCACCCCGCCCACAGTCAGCCGCAGGCCTTCAGGTTGACCGGGCCTACGAATTCATTACCACGTCCCATCACGCACGCCACTGTCTGGTTGCGCTGGCGCTCCCAGGTTTGCACCGGATAGGTCTTGTTCCAGGCTTCATACAATTGCCGGTCCTGCTTCGACAGGCGCAGGCCATACTGCTTGCTCATATAAAAATACGTGCGTGCGATCATCCCGCGAATGGACGGGCGCGGCATGACTTTCTTCGCCTTGAAGTCCACTTGGGTCAGGCATGAGCCGTACTGCCCGCTTTGCACAGGCAGCCAGCCAAAGCTGAAGTTGTTACGGTCGCCATTCACTTCGCCGATGCTCGGCACCAGGTTGTGCAGGTCTGCCTCGGCACGCTTGAACACCTCATCATGGCGCGTGCAGTTTTTTCGCCCGCCATTTTGCCAGCATTGGCGCTGATGTCCGATTTGCCAGGCCGGCACGATGTGTTCCCACTCAATGCGTGCGGCGCGGTTGGCGTTTTTGCGGGGGATGTAACCGCAGGCTTTCAGGTTCACCCGGTTACCGGTGTATTTGCAGCCGCAATAAAATTCGGTGGATTGCGGTGCGTAGAGCTTCCAGGCGATCTTCTTGGCTTCACTGAAGGTGCGAGGGGCTTGGGCGTTGGCGGTGAAGGTTAAAAACAGACAGCACACAGCAATAAAACGGGCACTCACAATCAATCTTCCTTCGGCACAACCCAAAAAATCTGCACGCCACCGTCGTCCCGATAGGCGAGGGTGACGTTGTCATTCTCTGCAATCTCTTCCAGTAAACGTTGCCAATCGTTCTCCGGTTCCTCGGGTAAACGGAAGATCAACGCCGCCTTGGCTTTCTGCGCGTTGGTCGAATTGATGATTTTTTGCACGCGGATAGCCAGGCGCTGATAGGCGTCAGGCGCTGCAGGTGCTGCGGAAGAGGGCTTTGCCACAGAGCATTCCTTAATTGGCTGTACGCACATACAGTATTTAACTGTAGGCAATTTCGCAACTGCTTAAATTTCAAGAAGTTCGTCTGACAGCGAATCAGGGAGTTTGTTGAGGTTCGGGGGGAGAGGGGCTGAATGTGGCGAGGGAGCTTGCTCCCGCTCGGGTGCGTAGCGCCCGCAAGTAGTTGGGGCCGCTTCGCAGCCCAGCGGGAGCAAGCTCCCTCGCCACAAAAGCATATTTTACGGGTGAATCAGCCGGGATCAGTATTCCCAGAACATGCGTTGCAGCTCTTTGCTGTCCTGGGTCTTGGTCAGGGCGACCATGGCCAGGATGCGAGCTTTCTGCGGGTTCAGGTCATGGGCGGCAACCCAGTCGTATTTGTCGTCCGGTTGTTCCGCGTTACGCAGAACGAAACCGCCGGCATTGACGTGGGAAGAACGAATGATCTGCACGCCTTGCTTGCGCAGTTCCTGCAGGGCCGGGACCACCTTGGCCGATACCGAACCATTGCCAGTACCTGCATGGATAATGGCTTTGGCGCCAGCTTGGGCCAGGGCCTTGACGGCAGTGTCGCTTACGTTGCCATAGCCGTAGGCAATTTCAACGTCAGGCAGGCTTTTGATGGTCTTGATGTCGAACTCGGAATCCATGGTGTGACGCTTGGCCGGCAGGCGGAACCAGTAGGATTTGCCCTCGACGACCATGCCCAGAGGGCCCCATGGGCTCTTGAACGCTTCGGTCTTGATGTTGATCATCTTGCTGACGTCGCGGCCAGATTGGATCTCGTCGTTCATTGTCACCAGCACGCCTTTGCCCCGTGCATCCTTGCTGCCCGCGACCGCAACCGCGTTGTACAGGTTGAGCATGCCGTCTGCCGACATGGCGGTGCCTGGGCGCATGGAGCCGACGACCACGATAGGCTTGTCGGTTTTTTCCACCAGGTTCAGGAAGTAGGCAGTTTCTTCAAGGGTGTCGGTGCCGTGGGTGATCACGATGCCGTCCACGTCCTTGCTGTCGGCCAATTCGGCGACACGGCGACCCAGTTGCAGAAGGTTTTCGTTATTGATGCTTTCCGACGCAATTTGCATCACTTGTTCGCCGCGAACATTGGCGATCTGGCTAAGCTCAGGAACGCCGGCGATCAGTTGTTCGATACCGACTTTAGCCGCCTGGTAGGTGGCACTGTTGGCCGCACTGGCGCCGGCGCCAGCGATGGTACCGCCGGTGGCGAGGATGACTACGTTGGACAGTTTGGTCTTGCTTTCGACTTCCTTTGCCTGGGCGGCAACGGGGAACAGCAGCAGAAGGGCCAGGGCGCCCGGAATGACGTTCTTCAATGCAGATTTCATTATTTTTCTCTCTGGTTTTTGATGAGTGCTGTAGCAGGTTCATCTAGAACACCCGGGCGGTTCTGAACGCCGCGAGGTGCTGAGAAAGAGCAGGATTTGTACCAGACTAAGCATGTTGGTTTTTATAAATTAACTTGTTGATTTAAAACAACTTAACCTAATATTTTAGTTTCGTGGGGCTTGGCGCTGTCCGGCTTTCCGAACGCGAAGGGTTGTGGTGTTCGGTTGTCCGAAAGCGATCACGATTTGTCCGAGCGCTGTGGTCGATCATTCGCAGTGCAGCCTGTCGTTTCAGCGAGCGGCCGAATGGGCGAGCTGGCTTAAACGTATCAGCAGTCAGCAGCTCAAGGGAGAGCTTGGAGGGCGCCAATGAAAGGCTTGCTGCTACCGTTGACAAATCTCGACAAGGTTCTCATAGTTTGCTCAACGCAAACGTTTGCGAGATGTTTCACTGCGCCCTTGGCGCATCGTGACAGCTCGTATCAGCCGCCCAGGTGGGAGGGCTGCCGAAGGGCTCTTCGGTGCAAGCGTTGCTCACAATAATCATAAGATCGGAGTGAACCCATGAAGCTGCCATTTGCTGGACGTCTTCTTGCTGTTGCTGTGCTTGCTGCCGCATCCGCCGCTTTGCCTCTCTCTTCTGCATTTGCCGATGACGCTGCCAAAACGCCTACCGTGGGTTTGGTCATGAAGTCCCTTGCTAATGAGTTTTTCGTCACCATGACCGACGGTGCGAAGGATTACCAGAAAGCGCACCCAACAGAATTCAAGTTGATCTCCAACGGCATCAAGAACGAAACCGATACCAGCGCGCAGATCGCCATTGTCAACGAAATGATCAACGCCAAGGTTGATGCGCTTGTCATTGCTCCCGCCGACTCCAAGGCTCTCGCCAGTGTGCTGAAAAAGGCTTCCGATGCCGGTATCAAGGTGGTCAACATCGACAATCGCCTGGACCCGGAAGTACTCAAAAGCAAAAACCTCGATATTCCGTTTGTAGGCCCGGATAACCGCAAAGGCTCCAAGCTGGTGGGCGACTACCTGGCCAAGCAACTGGCCGCCGGTGACAAGGTCGGCATCATCGAGGGCGTACCCACTACCACCAATGCCCAGCAGCGCACCGCAGGCTTCAAGGATGCGATGGACGCGGCAGGCATGAAGATTGTTTCCACCCAATCCGGTAACTGGGAAATCGACCAAGGCAACAAGATCGCGGCAGCGATGCTGAGCGAAACGCCGGATATCAAGGCGCTGTTGGCCGGTAACGACAACATGGCCCTGGGCGCTGTTTCCGCCGTGCGTGCGGCAGGCAAGGCCGGCAAGGTGTTGGTGGTAGGTTACGACAACATTGACGCGATCAAGCCAATGCTCAAGGACGGCCGCGTGTTGGCCACCGCTGACCAGGCCGCCGCCCAGCAAGCCGTGTTCGGTATCCAGAACGCGCTGAAGCTAGTCAAGGGTGAGAAAGTCGATGCCAAAGATGGCGTGATCGAAACCCCGGTCGAACTCGTCATCAAGCAGTAATCCTGGCAGTACCCAACAGCGCCCGCTCGTCCTGAGCGGGCGCCTGGAGATTTTCCTATGTCATCTTCCGCCCCGAACGCTGTCCTCTCGGTCAGCGGTATCGGTAAGACCTATGCCCAACCGGTTCTGTCCGACATCACCCTGACGCTCAATCGCGGGGAAGTGTTGGCGCTGACCGGTGAGAACGGCGCAGGCAAAAGTACCTTGTCGAAGATCATCGGCGGCCTGGTCACGCCCACCACCGGGCACATGCAATTCAACGGTCAAGATTATCGCCCCGCCAGCCGCACCCAGGCCGAAGCCTTGGGCGTGCGCATGGTCATGCAGGAACTCAACCTGCTGCCGACGCTGACCGTGGCTGAAAACCTGTTCCTGGATAACCTGCCGAGCCGCTGTGGCTGGATCAGCCGCAAACAACTGCGCAAAGCCGCGATCGAAGCCATGGCCCAAGTCGGCCTGGACGCGATCGACCCGGACACACTGGTAGGCAGCCTGGGCATTGGTCATCAGCAAATGGTCGAGATCGCTCGTAACCTGATCGGCGACTGCCATGTATTGATCCTCGACGAGCCCACGGCGATGCTTACTGCTCGTGAAGTCGAGATGCTGTTTGAACAAATCACGCGCCTGCAGGCTCGAGGCGTGGCGATCATTTATATTTCGCACCGGCTCGAAGAGTTGGCCCGTGTCGCCCAGCGCATTGCGGTATTGCGCGACGGCAAGCTGGTCTGCGTCGAGCCGATGGCCAATTACAACAGTGAGCAGTTGGTGACCTTGATGGTCGGTCGCGAACTGGGTGAACACATCGATTTAGGCCCGCGCACCATCGGAGGCCCGGCCTTGACAGTGACGGGCCTGACCCGTTCGGACAAGGTCCGCGATGTGTCCTTTGAAGTGCGCGCCGGTGAAATCTATGGCATTTCCGGCCTGATCGGCGCCGGCCGCACCGAATTGCTGCGCCTGATCTTCGGCGCCGACCCGGCTGACAGCGGCACCGTGGCCTTGGGGTCGCCGGCCAAGGTGGTGAGCATTCGCTCGCCGGTCGACGCGGTCGGTCATGGTATTGCCTTGATCACCGAAGACCGCAAGGGTGAAGGCCTGCTGCTGACCCAGTCCATCAGCGCCAACATCGCCCTGGGCAACATGCCGGAAATTTCCGGCGGTGGCGTCGTCAACAGTCGCAACGAAACCGCTCTGGCCAAGCGCCAGATCGACGCCATGCGTATCCGCAGTTCCAGTCCGACGCAACTGGTGTCCGAGCTGTCGGGTGGTAACCAGCAGAAGGTGGTGATTGGCCGCTGGCTGGAGCGCGATTGCGCGGTGATGCTGTTCGATGAGCCCACCCGTGGTATCGACGTCGGTGCCAAGTTCGACATCTACGCTTTGCTCGGTGAATTGACCCGTCAGGGCAAAGCGCTGGTAGTGGTGTCCAGTGACCTGCGTGAGCTGATGCTGATCTGTGACCGCATCGGTGTGTTGTCCGCCGGGCGGCTGATCGAGACCTTCGAGCGTGACAGCTGGACCCAGGACGAATTGCTCGCCGCCGCCTTTGCCGGCTATCAGAAACGTGATGCGCTGCTCAACGAAGCCGCGCCTAGGAATACCCTATGAAAACAAACATTTCCCCCGGTAAAACTGGCGGCAACTTCTATGGCCTGGGTACTTACCTGGGGCTGGCAGGTGCCTTGCTGGCGATGATTGCGCTGTTCTCGATGCTCAGCGATCACTTTCTGTCCTATGACACCTTCAGCACCCTGGCCAACCAGATTCCAGACCTGATGGTGCTGGCGGTGGGCATGACCTTCATCCTGATCATTGGCGGCATCGACCTGTCTGTGGGATCGGTACTGGCATTGGCGGCCTCGGCAGTCAGCGTGGCGATCCTGGGCTGGGGCTGGAGCGTGTTGCCTGCCGCTCTGTTGGGCATGGGCTGCGCGGCGTTGGCCGGCACCATCACCGGTTCCATCACGGTGGCCTGGCGCATTCCGTCATTTATCGTATCCCTCGGCGTGCTGGAGATGGCCCGCGGCGTGGCCTACCAGATGACGGGCTCGCGCACCGCTTATATCGGTGACTCGTTTGCCTGGCTGTCCAACCCGATTGCCTTCGGTATTTCTCCGTCGTTCATCATCGCCTTGCTGGTGATCATCGCGGCCCAGTTGGTACTGACCCGTACTGTGTTCGGGCGTTACCTGATCGGCATCGGTACCAACGAAGAAGCGGTGCGCCTGGCGGGTATTAACCCCAAGCCATACAAGATTCTGGTGTTCAGCCTGATGGGCCTGTTGGCCGGTGTGGCGGCGCTGTTCCAGATTTCGCGCCTGGAAGCGGCGGACCCGAATGCCGGTTCGGGCCTGGAGCTGCAAGTGATCGCCGCCGTGGTGATCGGCGGCACCAGCCTGATGGGCGGACGTGGCTCGGTCATCAGTACGTTCTTCGGGGTGTTGATTATTTCGGTCCTGGCCGCCGGACTGGCACAGATCGGCGCGACGGAACCGACTAAACGCATCATTACCGGCGCCGTGATCGTGATTGCCGTGGTCCTCGATACTTATCGCAGCCAGCGCGCCAGTCGGCGGGGCTGAACCATGGCAACGATCAAGGATGTGGCAGCGCTTGCAGGTATTTCCTACACCACCGTGTCCCATGTGGTGAACAAGACGCGCCCAGTCAGCGAGCCGGTACGCATCAAGGTCGAGGCGGCGATCAAGCAACTGGACTACGTGCCCAGCGCCGTCGCACGCTCGCTCAAGGCCAAGACCACGGCCACCATCGGCCTGCTGGTGCCCAATAGCCTCAACCCGTATTTTGCCGAACTGGCTCGGGGTATCGAGGATTACTGCGAGCGTAATGGCTATTGCGTGATCCTCTGCAACTCGGATGACGACGCAGAGAAACAGCGCAGTTACTTGCGCGTGTTGCTGGAAAAGCGCGTCGACGGCTTGATCGTGACATCCGTGGGCGGCGATGACAGTGGCCTTGCCGCGGGCTTGAGTGCAGTGCGCACGCCCATGGTGATTGTCGACCGGGCGCTGGATGGGATTGATGTGGACCTGGTGCGCATCGATCACGAAGAGGGCGCTTACCTGGCGACCCGGCACTTGCTTGAACTGGGGCACCGGGACATCGCCTGTATCGGCGGCCCTGGGCATACCCGCGTGGCGCAGATGCGCCTGGCGGGTTACCAGCGTGCATTGCGCGAGGCGGGCATCGAGGTGTTGGCTAGTCGTACCCTGGAAAGCGATTTCACCAGCACGGGCGGGTATGCCGCAGCTGTACAGTTATTATCGCAACACCCGCCCAGCGCGATTTTCGCCAGCAACGATATGATTGGTTTTGGCGTGCTGCGCGCCGCCGCCGAGCGCAATGTGCGGGTGCCGGGCGAGCTGTCGGTCATCGGTTTCGATGACATCCAGATGGGGCGCTACGTCTATCCGGCGCTGACGACGGTCGGCCAGTCGATCCTGCAGTTGGGTGAGACTGCGGCCGAATTATTACTGCAACGAATAGCAACACCCCAACTGCCGATCGATCAACGTATCGTGACGCCCAGTATTGTTTTGCGTGAGTCGACCGCGCCATTGGCTGATGTGTTCGCCCAATACCGCTGAACCGAATTGATGAGTACTGATGTATGCCAGCAAAAGTAGTGGTAATAGGCAGCTTGAACATGGACCTGGTCACCCGCGCCAGTCGCTTGCCGCGTGCCGGTGAAACCCTGATCGGCCAGACGTTCTCCACTGTGCCCGGCGGCAAGGGCGCCAACCAGGCCGTCGCCTCGGCACGCCTGGGGGCGAGTGTCGCAATGGTGGGGTGCATCGGTACCGACGCCTATGGCAGCCAATTGCGCGATGCGCTGCTGGTGGAAGGGATCGATTGCCAGGCAGTCAGCACCGTGGATGGCTCCAGCGGTGTGGCGTTGATCGTGGTCGATGATAGCAGCCAGAACGCCATTGTCATTGTGGCCGGCAGCAACGGTGAGCTGACGCCTGCGTCGCTGCGAACGTGCGACGCTGTGCTGCAGGCGGCAGACGTGATCATCTGCCAGCTTGAGGTGCCGATGGAAACCGTTGGGTATGCGCTCAAGCGGGGTCGCGAGCTGGGCAAGACCGTCATCCTCAACCCGGCCCCGGCAAGCGGGCCGTTGCCCGCTGACTGGTATGCCTCGATCGATTATCTGATCCCCAATGAAAGCGAGGCCAGTGCTCTGAGCGGCGTGACGGTCGACTCCCTCGACAGCGCCAAGGTCGCCGCGACCGCGCTGATCCGGGCGGGTGCCGGCAAGGTCATCATCACCCTGGGCGCCCATGGCGCGCTGTTTGCCGACGGCAAGAGCTTTGAGCACCTGGTGGCGCCGAAGGTCAAGGCGGTGGATACCACCGCTGCTGGCGATACCTTTGTCGGTGGCTTTGCCGCCGCGCTGGCCGCGGGCCAGAGCGAAGCCCGGGCGATCCGTTTTGGCCAGGTGGCGGCGGCGTTGTCAGTGACCCGCGCCGGCGCTCAGCCTTCCATTCCTACGCTGCACGACGTACAAGGTTTTGTGCCTGCATGAAAAAGACACCTTTGCTGAATATCGCCCTGTCGCGCGTGATCGCGTCCCTGGGCCACGGTGACATTCTGGTCATCGGCGATGCCGGCCTGCCGGTACCTCCCGGCGTCGAATTGATCGACCTGGCACTGACCCAGGGCATCCCGGACTTCATCAGCACCTTGCGCATCGTGCTTAGCGAAATGCAGGTGGAAAGCCATGTTCTGGCAGAAGAGATCCTGCTGAAGCAGCCGCCCGCGCTGACCTCGTTAAATACGCTCACAGAGCAAGCTGAACTGGGCGAGCGACGCCTGCTCAGCCATGACCAATTCAAGCAATTGAGCCGCAATGCCCGCGCTGTTGTGCGCACTGGCGAGTGCCAGCCGTACTGCAATATCGCGCTGGTGTCCGGCGTAACGTTCTAGCGTCCCCCCTATGACAAGGAGTGCTTTATGCAACGTGGTCTACCTACCCTGAAAAACCTGTTCCGGAGTGTTCTGCTTTTGTCCGCGCTCACTGCTGCAAGCGCCCAAGCGGCGGAAAAAATCGACCTGATCATCGATACCGACCCGGGTGCCGATGACGTGGTGGCCTTGCTGTTCGCCATGGCCTCGCCGGAGGAGTTGAGCATTCGTGCGCTGACCACCGTCGCCGGCAATGTGCGCCTGGACAAGACCTCCCGCAACGCGCGCCTGGCGCGCGAGTGGGCAGGGCGCGAGGACATCCCGGTGTACGCAGGTGCGCCAGCGCCGTTGTTGCGCAAACCGATCTACGCCGAGAATATCCATGGCAAGGAAGGCATCTCGGGCGTCACGGTGCATGAACCGAAAAAAGGCCTGGCCGAAGGCAATGCAGTCGACTACCTGATCAAGACCCTGAGCAGCGCCAAGCCGCACAGCATCACCATCGCCATGCTCGGCCCGCAGACCAACCTGGCACTGGCGCTGACTCAAGCGCCCGAAATCACCCAGGGCATCAAGGAAGTGGTCGTGATGGGCGGCGCCCACTTCAACGGCGGCAATATCACCCCAGTGGCCGAGTTCAACCTGTTCGCCGATCCGGTGGCGGCGGAGATCGTGCTCAAAAGCGGTGTGAAGTTGACCTACCTGCCGTTGGACGTGACCCATAAAGTCCTCACCAGCGACGCCCGCCTGAAGAAGATTGCGGATCTGAACAACAACGCGAGCAAGGTCGTCAGCAGTATTCTGAATGAGTACGTCAAAGGCGATATGGAGCACTACGGCATTCCGGGTGGCCCGGTCCATGACGCTACCGTGGTGGCGTACCTGCTCAAGCCTTCGCTGTTCAGCGGTCGTGAGGCCAATATGGTGGTCGACAGCCGCGAAGGCCCGACCTTCGGCCAGACCATCGTCGACTGGTACGACGGTCTCAAGCAGGAGAAGAATGTGTTCTGGGTCGAGAACGGCGACGCCCAGGGCTTCTTCGATCTGCTGACCGAGCGCCTGGCGCGTCTGAAGTAAGTGAGCGGGCGGCGCTCGTCGCCCGGTTCTATTCGCGCTCTTGGGCGCCCATGTAGTCGGCCGGGTATTTCTCGAATATCTGGCCGATGAACGCTTGTGCCGCCTGGGTGCCCAGCTCCTTGACCAGCAGGTCGATACCAATGATCGCCAGTTCTTCCGGGCTTCCGGGGCTGTAGGAGCTTTGCCCTTGGGGCCACTTGGCTTTGATGTCGGCTTGAAGCGTTACGGTGGTCATGGAAATCTCACGGGCTGAAAAATGCAGGGCAATGCACTGGAACGCCGTTCCAGAGGGGCGCAGTTAAGCATTTTGTACGGCATTTGGCACTGCTACTTAGGCATGAAGCAGCGGCTGTGCGACACTGTTGGCCTGTTAAATGGCCGGAAAACACCGCGTGCAAATCGATTTGAACAAGCCCGACAACCTGACGCTGGACGCCGTGCGGCAATTGCTTGGTAGCGCCAGTGACGACGAACATACCCAGTTGCGGGTGACCAAAGAAGGCATCGCCTACATTTCTTCCGGCGTAGTGGGGGGGGCTGATATCGGTGGCCTGGTGTTTCGCCTGGAGACCTGGGCCAAAGGTTCCGGCTATGTCGGCAATGTGGCGGCCAGCGATGACGTCTGGGTCATGCAGATTTTCAACGCGCTGAAGCAGAATTGGCCTACTCCTTCGTCGGACTACATCGATATCTACTGAATACGTTCATATCTAGTCACGATTCACCGAGCGATTGCACGTCGTGACTCAGGCAGACTTGCCCGCAGGCGGTTAACGTCTTGAAACCAATCGCTTTGAATGCTGTCGCACGATCTCTGTCCACTTTTTATCATAGGAGGCTTCATGCCTTGGAAGCTCGCATCATTCGGTACTTTGTTGGCTGCGCTCGCATTGGCGGGTTGCAGTACCCCGGGTGCCTCTGAGCCAGGCAAAGCTGCAACTGTGACCGATGCCGGTCATAGCCGCTGTGAGTCGAAGGCCGCAGAGTTCGCCATCGGCCAGAAAGCCTCGCCCCAGTTGCTGGAGCAGGCACGCACGCGTGCTGGCGCGCAGAATGCACGCATCCTCAAGCCCAACGACATGGTCACGCTGGAGTATCGCTCTGACCGCCTGAACCTGAACACCGACGACAATCTGGTGATCAACCGGGTTAACTGCGGCTGATACGGCTTTTGCATCGCCCATAAAAAACCCCGTCACATGGACGGGGTTTTTTTAGCTCAGCGGAGAATTACTCGCCGCGAACCTGTGCAGCTTGCATACCCTTTTGGCCTTTCTCAGCCACGAAGGAAACGGTTTGGCCTTCTTTCAGGCTTTTGAAACCGTCGCTTTCGATAGCTTTGAAGTGTACGAACAGGTCGTCACCGCCACCTTGAGGAGTGATGAAGCCGAAGCCTTTTTCATCGTTGAACCATTTAACGGTGCCGGTTTGGCGATTAGACATGGTGTATCTCCAAGAAACATATATTTTCAGTAGTGCTGTGCTGCTCAGGCCAACTGGGCACACAGGGCTATCATAGTCGAAATGTTCGGCTTGGGAGCCCCCCCAAGGCACTGTTTGCTAATCAATCGCTTTGCGTTTGATCCATCATTGGGCTGAAAGCCCCGATTTACGGGGCTTTGCGACGAAATATCAGCTGTTAAAAAAAGCCGTAAAACCTGCATAATTTGTGTGAAATGGCAGTTTTCAGGCTGTTTTTTCAGCGAAATGACCGTCGAATCGTCAGCCAATCTTACTTTTTCTTCACCACTTTGCAGGACGAAATAGCCGCGACCGCTTTGTTTTTAAGCTCCGGGCTGGCGTTCTGGTTGGTCATCAATTCCTTGATCTCGGCAGTGCTCAATTCGGCATTGATCTTGTCAGCGCCACATTCACAGTGGGCTTTGGCAGTTTTGACGTCCACGTTCTGGCTGGCGGCGGCACTGCAGTCGTTGACGAAGGCGTCACGGGCGCCAGCTGGCCAGTTGGAAGGGGCTGCAGCCTGTGCGCCGAGGGAAAGGAGGCTCAGGGTAGCGGCGACAGCGAGGGTAGAGGTAAAACGCATCATGGGATGCTCCTTTGGGTCGAGGACGAACGGCGATTCTCAGTGGCTTTGAGGCCCTGCGTACAGCTCAAGTTCACTTTTGCAGCTATAAAGCCATGAATTGCTCTTTACCCAGCGCTTGACCAACGCGATGACCGTTCATCTGTGCTAGCATCTTTGCCTGGCTATTTCCGGGCGCGCCATTTGCCGCCTTGCCAGGTTCTTTTTGTTCACTCCAGTCACTCTGGTTCGATTATCGGTTGGCCGAAAGGCTCCTGCCGCTGTAAGGCAGGCGTTCATTATTGAGCGGCCTGGTGTTGGATCTTGTACTGGCTCATCCCAACCCACGTGACCTTTGGTAGGGGTCACCACTAGGAGAGGAGGCGCCATGCCAACTATTACTCTTCCCGACGGCAGTCAGCGTTCATTCGATCATCCGGTTTCCGTAGCCGAGGTCGCCGCATCCATCGGTGCTGGCCTGGCCAAGGCCACCGTGGCCGGCAAGGTCGACGGCAAGCTGGTTGACGCCAGCGACCTGATCACCAGCGACGCCAGCCTGCAAATCATCACGCCCAAGGATCAAGAGGGGCTGGAGATCATTCGCCACTCTTGCGCGCACTTGATTGGCCATGCGGTCAAGCAACTGTATCCAACCGCCAAGATGGTGATCGGCCCGGTCATTGAAGAAGGCTTCTATTACGACATCGCCTATGAGCGTCCTTTTACTCCGGACGACCTGGCGGCCATCGAGCAGCGCATGCACGCGCTGATCGAAAAAGATTACGACGTCATCAAGAAAGTCACCCCGCGTGCCGAAGTGATCGACGTATTTACTGCACGTGGCGAGGACTACAAGCTGCGTCTGGTAGAAGACATGCCGGACGAGCAGGCCATGGGGCTGTACTACCACGAAGAATACGTGGATATGTGCCGTGGCCCGCACGTGCCGAACACGCGCTTTCTCAAATCGTTCAAGCTGACCAAGCTGTCCGGTGCCTACTGGCGCGGCGATGCAAAGAACGAGCAACTGCAACGGATCTACGGCACGGCCTGGGCTGACAAGAAGCAACTGGCCGCCTATATCCAGCGCATCGAAGAAGCTGAAAAACGCGACCACCGCAAGATCGGCAAGCGCCTGAACCTGTTCCACCTTCAGGAAGAAGCGCCGGGCATGGTGTTCTGGCACCCGAATGGCTGGACCCTGTACCAGGTGCTTGAGCAGTACATGCGCAAGGTGCAGCGCGAAAACGGTTACCTGGAGATCAAGACTCCACAAGTGGTTGATCGCAGCCTGTGGGAGAAATCCGGGCACTGGGCCAACTACGCCGACAACATGTTCACCACCCAGTCGGAAAACCGCGACTACGCCATCAAACCGATGAACTGCCCATGCCACGTGCAGGTATTCAATCAGGGCCTGAAGAGCTACCGCGAGTTGCCGATGCGCCTCGCCGAGTTCGGTGCCTGCCACCGTAACGAACCATCGGGTGCGCTGCACGGCATCATGCGAGTGCGTGGCTTCACCCAGGACGACGCCCATATCTTCTGCACCGAAGAGCAGATGCAGGCCGAGTCCGCAGCGTTCATCAAGCTGACCATGGACGTTTATCGCGATTTCGGCTTTACCGAAGTCGAGATGAAGCTGTCCACTCGTCCGGAAAAACGCGTCGGTTCCGACGAGCTATGGGATCGCGCCGAAGCGGCACTGGCCGCTGCGCTCGACAGTGCGGGCCTTGCGTACGATCTGCAGCCGGGTGAGGGCGCCTTCTACGGTCCGAAGATCGAGTTCTCGCTCAAAGATTGCCTTGGCCGTGTCTGGCAGTGTGGTACCCTGCAGCTCGATTTTAACCTGCCGATCCGTCTGGGAGCCGAATACGTCTCCGAAGACAACAGCCGTAAACACCCGGTTATGCTGCACCGGGCGATCCTCGGTTCGTTCGAACGGTTCGTCGGTATCCTGATCGAGCACTACGAGGGCGCGTTCCCTGCGTGGCTGGCTCCGACCCAGGCAGTGATCATGAATATCACTGATAAACAGGCAGATTTTGCCGCTGAAGTTGAAAAAACTCTCAACGAAAGCGGGTTTCGTGCCAAGTCCGACTTGAGAAATGAAAAGATCGGCTTTAAAATCCGCGAGCATACCTTGCTCAAGGTTCCCTATCTCTTGGTTATCGGAGATCGGGAAGTCGAGATGCAGACTGTCGCTGTGCGTACTCGTGAAGGTGCTGACCTGGGCTCGATGCCCGTCGCCCAGTTCGCTGAGTTCCTCGCGCAAGCGGTTTCCCGGCGTGGTCGCCCAGATTCGGAGTAATTATTATTAAGCGTGAAATGAGACAAGATAAACGAGCTGCACCGAAAGCCCCGATCAACGAGAATATCTCGGCACGCGAGGTTCGGTTAATTGGCGCTGATGGCGAGCAGATTGGCATCGTCTCGATTGATGAAGCGCTTCGTATTGCAGAAGAGTCCAAGCTGGACCTGGTGGAAATCTCCGCCGATGCAATCCCACCTGTTTGTCGGGTGATGGACTACGGTAAATCGATCTTCGAAAAGAAGAAGCAGGTTGCCGCAGCGAAGAAGAACCAGAAGCAGATTCAAGTAAAAGAAATCAAGTTTCGTCCAGGGACGGAGGAAGGGGATTACCAGGTAAAACTGCGCAACCTGGTACGTTTCCTGAGTGATGGGGACAGGGCCAAGGTATCCTTGCGATTCCGCGGCCGTGAGATGGCCCACCAGGAGCTGGGGATGGAACTCCTCAAGCGGGTTGAAGCTGACCTGCTGGAGTACGGTTCGGTCGAACAGCATCCTAAGATGGAAGGACGCCAGCTTATTATGGTCATCGCCCCGAAAAAGAAGAAGTAATCAACAGGGCACGGCAGGCCTTCTGATTATGTTTATCAACTGAATGCGGAGTACCGAACATGCCAAAGATGAAAACTAAAAGTGGTGCTGCTAAGCGGTTTCTGAAAACTGCTAACGGCATCAAGCACAAGCACGCTTTCAAGAGCCACATCCTGACCAAAATGTCGACCAAGCGTAAGCGTCAACTGCGCGGTAGCAGCTTGCTGCATCCGTCTGACGTGGCAAAAGTCGAGCGCATGCTGCGCCTTCGTTAATTTTGGTTCAAGAATAGAGGAAGTAACTCATGGCTCGTGTAAAGCGTGGCGTCATGGCCCGTAAGCGTCACAAAAAAATTCTGAAACTTGCTAAAGGCTACTACGGCGCGCGTTCACGCGTATTCCGTGTTGCCAAGCAAGCGGTAATCAAGGCAGGCCAATACGCCTACCGCGACCGTCGTCAGAAAAAACGTCAGTTCCGCGCTCTGTGGATCGCTCGTATCAATGCTGGTGCACGTGTTAACGGTCTGTCCTACAGCCGTTTCATCGCTGGCCTGAAAAAAGCGTCCATCGAAATCGACCGTAAGGTTCTGGCTGAACTGGCCGTGAACGAAAAAGCGGTGTTTGCTGCGATTGTCGAGAAAGCTAAAGCCTCTTTGGCTTAAGTACCCCCGACAGTCACCTTGGGCTACTCCTGTAGCCCAAGGTGGTAAACGTCATAAATAGGGGAAGAGCCTTCAAGCTCTTCCCCTATTTTGTATCTGGAGTCTGTACATGGAAAACCTGGACGCGCTCGTCGCCCAAGCCCTTGAGGCTGTGCAAAGCGCTGAAGATGTAAATGCCCTGGAGCAAATCCGGGTTCACTACCTTGGCAAGAAAGGTGAATTGACTCAGGTGATGAAGACCCTGGGAAATCTGCCCGCTGAAGAGCGTCCGCAAGTCGGTGCGCTGATCAACGTCGCCAAGGAGCGTGTCACAGAGGTTCTCAATGCGCGCAAGGCGTCGCTCGAGGAGGCCGATCTTGCGGCCAAGCTCGCCGCCGAGTCCATTGACGTGACCTTGCCTGGTCGTGGCCAGGCCTCGGGCGGTCTGCATCCGATCACCCGGACTCTGGAACGTATCGAACAGTTCTTCACCCACATCGGCTACGGCATTGCCGAAGGCCCTGAGGTCGAAGACGACTACCACAACTTCGAGGCGCTCAACATCCCAGGCCATCACCCGGCCCGGTCGATGCACGACACCTTCTATTTCAACGCCAACATGCTGCTGCGCACCCATACCTCGCCGGTACAGGTCCGCACCATGGAAGCGAACAAGCCGCCGATCCGCATTGTCTGCCCAGGCCGTGTGTACCGTAGCGACTCGGATATCACCCATTCGCCGATGTTCCACCAGGTCGAAGGCCTGCTGGTTGATCGCGATATCAATTTCGCCGACCTCAAAGGCACCATCGAGGAATTCCTGCGGGTGTTCTTCGAAAAAGAGTTGGCGGTACGTTTCCGTCCTTCGTTCTTCCCGTTCACCGAGCCATCCGCCGAAGTCGACATGGAATGCGTGATGTGCAGCGGTAAAGGCTGCCGCGTGTGCAAGCAGACCGGCTGGCTGGAAGTGATGGGTTGCGGCATGGTTCACCCCAACGTGCTGCGCATGTCCGGGATCGACCCGGAAGAGTTCTCGGGCTTTGCCTTCGGCATGGGCGTTGAGCGTCTGGCCATGCTGCGTTACGGCGTGAACGACTTGCGTCTGTTCTTCGACAACGACTTGCGGTTCCTCGCGCAATTTCGCTAGTCGTAACGAATCTTTAGGAGAGCAGGATGAAATTCAGTGAACAATGGCTGCGTGGCTGGGTAAGCCCGCAGGTAGATCGCGACGAGCTGGTTGCTCGCCTGTCGATGGCCGGTCTTGAGGTCGATAGCGTTACGCCGGCCGCCGGTGTTTTCAGTGGCGTGGTGGTGGGCGAGGTGTTGAGCACCGAGCAGCACCCGGATGCCGACAAATTGCGTGTTTGCCAGGTCAGCAACGGTTCGGAAACCTTTCAGGTCGTGTGCGGAGCGCCTAATGTGCGCCCGGGCCTGAAGATCCCGTTCGCCATGATTGGTGCCCAGTTGCCGGGCGACTTCAAGATCAAGAAGGCCAAGCTGCGTGGCGTTGAATCCAACGGCATGCTGTGCTCCCAGGCCGAGCTGCAAGTGGGTGAGGGCAATGATGGCCTGATGGAGCTGCCGGCCGACGCGCCAGTGGGTCAGGACATCCGTGTTTACCTGGAACTCGAAGACGCCAGCATCGAGGTCGACCTGACCCCCAACCGCGGCGACTGCCTGTCCCTGGCTGGGCTGGCCCGTGAAGTGGGCGCGCTGTACAACGCACCTGTCACTCGTCCAGTGGTCGCTGCCGTACCGGCGGTACACGACGAAGTGCGCTCGATTGAGGTACTGGCACCAAACGCCTGCCCGCGTTACCTGGGGCGTGTGATCCGTAACGTGGACCTGTCCAAGCCAACCCCGCTGTGGATGGTCGAGCGCCTGCGTCGTGCCGATGTACGCAGCATCGACGCCGCCGTCGACATCACCAACTACGTGATGCTGGAACTCGGCCAGCCGTTGCATGCGTTTGATCTTGCCGAAATCAATGGCGGCATCCGCGTGCGTATGGCCGAAGAAGGCGAGAAGCTGGTGCTGCTCGATGGCCAGGAAGTCAGCCTGCGTGCCGACACTCTGGTCATCGCCGACCACGCTCGCGCCCTGGCAATTGCCGGCGTGATGGGTGGTGAGCACAGCGGTGTATCCGAGACCACTCGTGACGTATTCCTTGAAAGCGCGTTCTTCGACCAGATCGCGATCGCTGGCAAGGCTCGTTCCTATGGCTTGCACACCGATGCGTCGCACCGCTACGAGCGTGGCGTGGATTGGAAACTCGCCCGTGAAGCCATGGAGCGCGCTACCGGCCTGCTGCTGGAAATCACCGGTGGTGAAGCCGGCCCGATTACCGAAACCGTCAACGAACAGTTCCTGCCGTCGATTGCACCGATTACCTTGCGTGCCAAAAGCGTTGAGCAAATGCTCGGCCTGGTCATCGAGCCGGCTGAAATCGAGCAACTGCTGTCCGCGCTCGGCCTGGGTATTTCTGCGGGCGGGGAAGGGCAGTGGCAAGTTGCAGTACCTAGCCATCGCTTCGACATCAGCCTGGAAGTCGACCTGATCGAAGAGCTGGCGCGCCTGTACGGCTACAACCGCCTGCCGGTTCGCTATCCGCAAGCACGCCTGGCACCGCAACCCAAGGCCGAAGCGCGTGCGCACCTGCCTGAACTGCGCCGCCTGCTGGTGGCCCGTGGTTATCAGGAAGCTGTGACCTATAGCTTCATCGATCCAAAGCAGTTCGAACTGTTCAACCCCGGCGTTGAGCCGTTGCTGCTGGCCAACCCGATCTCCAACGATATGGCTGCCATGCGTTCGTCGCTGTGGCCGGGCCTGGTAAAGGCACTTTCCCACAACCTGAACCGCCAGCAAGACCGCGTGCGTCTGTTCGAAAGCGGCTTGCGTTTCGTCGGCCAGCTCGATGGCTTGAAGCAAGAGCCGATGCTGGCGGGTGTTGTCTGCGGCAGCCGTCTGCCGGAAGGCTGGGCGCAAGGCCGTGAGGTCGTGGACTTCTTCGACGTCAAGGCAGACGTGGAAGCGGTGCTCGGTTTTGCCGGTGCGTTGGACGCCTTTACGTTCGTGTCGGGTAGCCACCCAGCCTTGCATCCAGGCCAGACTGCACGTATAGAGCGTGAAGGTCGCCTGGTAGGCTTCGTGGGCGCCATTCACCCAGAACTGTCGAAAACCTTGGGTCTGGACCGTCCAGTCTTTGTGTTTGAGCTAGTCTTGGCTGAAGTTGCGTCGGGCAAGATGCCTAAATTCAGCGAGTTGTCGCGCTTCCCTGAAGTGCGTCGCGACCTGGCCCTGATCGCCGACCGTGAAGTCGCCGCCACTGCGGTTCTGGATGTAATCCGTGAAAATGCAGGGGAATGGCTGACAGACCTCAGGCTATTTGACGTCTATCAGGGTAAAGGCATTGATCCGCATAGAAAAAGCCTTGCAGTTGGCTTGACCTGGCAGCATCCATCGCGCACTCTTAATGACGATGAGGTGAATACCACGACGCAAAATATCCTCACCTCGCTCGAACAAAGGTTGAACGCCACGTTAAGGAAGTGACGTATGGGGGCTTTGACGAAAGCTGAGATGGCGGAACGTCTGTACGAAGAGTTGGGTCTGAACAAGCGCGAGGCCAAGGAATTGGTCGAGCTGTTTTTTGAAGAGATCAGACACGCTCTGGAAGACAACGAACAGGTCAAATTGTCCGGTTTCGGCAATTTTGACCTGCGAGACAAACGCCAGCGGCCTGGCCGCAATCCAAAAACGGGAGAAGAAATCCCGATCACGGCTCGCCGTGTGGTCACCTTTCGTCCAGGGCAGAAGTTGAAGGCCCGAGTTGAGGCTTATGCTGGAACCAAGTCATAACGACGAGCTACCCGTCATCCCAGGCAAGCGCTACTTCACCATCGGTGAAGTCAGCGAACTGTGTGCGGTAAAACCGCACGTGCTGCGCTATTGGGAGCAGGAGTTTCCTCAACTCAACCCCGTCAAACGCACCGGGAACCGTCGGTATTATCAGCGCCAGGACGTGCTGATGATCCGACAGATCCGCGCGTTGCTGTACGACCAGGGGTTCACCATCAGCGGCGCACGCCAGCGTATGTCCGGTGATGAAGCCAAAGACGACACCACCCAATACAAGCAACTGATCCGCCAGATGATCTCCGAATTGGAAGATGTACTGGTGGTGCTGAAAAAATGATTCAAGCTTTAAAAATACTTCCACATTTCAAAAGCTTGCGGTATATTCCGGTTCGCTTCGTTAAGAAGCGAACCCAGTAACACGCCTAGTCGGGGCGTAGCGCAGTCCGGTAGCGCACTAGCATGGGGTGCTAGGGGTCGAGTGTTCGAATCACTCCGTCCCGACCATATTATTCAATGACTTAGCCCAATCTTCACCGATTGGGCTTTTTCATGTCCGAAAAAATACCCCTACATTTACTCCCACGGATATTCTGGATCTAGTTGGCTTCGACATCTGGAGGAGTGTTGTGAGGCACCGCATTGACTCGGCATATTTCAGCGAATTATCTGTGGCACCGAGGCACCGATGTCGGCGACTTAGCCTGGTTTGGATCATTGGCGACCAGCAGTTGCTTTGTATTGATCCGGGCAATCTGGCTTTTTCGTCGGGTTGAGCATTTGACTCAACGGGGGTTGCTGGCTGCTGTCGTCAGGCCCTGAGACACCGAGGTTGCGACCGCTGAATCGTCGAAGTCCGCGTCGCGTCCATTGCGGTCACTTTTTCAGGCGTATTTCAAGGCGTGCTTTGAGCTGAGGCTTTTCCCAGAGTGCGCGGGCTAAGCGTTGCATCCATTCATTGTGCTCGCTGTGGGGCGATCAAGGCTGTTTCAGATTTTTCCGTTATATTTTTCGTCATAGCAATACAGCTGCTCGTCAATCTCCCTCAGCGGGCGATTAAGCTGCCGGGCCAGGTCACTCAGTTGCTCGGCATAGGCGATGTATTTCTTGTAGTTGTAGGTCCCGTAGTAAAGCTTTGTGCCAGTCAATGCTCTGTAGGCTCTGACGTCGATGATGGGAAACAGGTCTGGCCTGATGAACTTGAGTATCGAACTCGCCATCGGGAAGCCGATGCCCTGTGCGAGGACGAGCTGGTCGATGACGTCCTTTACGAGTGGATCTTTCAGGGAAATATCTGGGGTGGTCGCGAGGGCATTGAGTTTTTCAAGGGTTGCAGGCGGTACCGAGAGTACTCTGTTGGATTTCCACAGAGATACGCGGCGCAATTCGTTCTCGGTGATAGCGCTCGAATTGTTCAACTGTGCGTGCAGTGCTGCGGTCTCTTCATCATTGTAGGAAAAGGTGAAATCCAAGGCTTCGTTTTGCTTGTCAAATGTCCTGTATTGGCGTTTTGTGCTCATTGCTGAGTCCTTTCGGTGAATGTTGTTTCCTTGCTCGTGGCGCTGTTTGCTTGAGCCATCCAGGGTGCCGGTCTGTTGCGTCAGCGAATGAAACCATCAGCAACAGTTCTTGTGTAGAAGATCGCGGCACTTTGCTGTTCAAGGTGTCCTCGCCTGCAGCAAGAGAAGCAAGGGCAGACAGGTCGGTGGAGGATGTTGTGGCCACCCTCGAAAGCGTGTCCCGATCTTGCACGAGGTGCAGTTAAAATGAGCTCCATGTACTGAAAGATCGGCAGTCTGAATTGTAGGTGGCAAAAAACAGAGGGATCTTGGACGTTTTCTTGCCAAAGCAATACCCAAGAAACCAGTCGGACCTGGGCTATCGATGCTAGGTCGCTAGCCATCATCAACCGCGAGGAAAGGGTTGTTTGGTGGTATCGATGGTAAAAGTAACGTCGACTCCCCAATCAGGTACCCCTTCAAAGTCGATTTCTTCCTGGGCCCTTGCACGTTGCATATCCAGATGTTTAAGCCGTTGTCACGCTTCTTGTGGATCTTCAGTTTTTCGAACTGCTTCTGCACCCAACGCCATTCTTCACCTTGGGAGTCTGCCCCCATTGAGATGCCCGGAAACTCCTGGGCATAACGTTGGAAAAGCCCCGGTGTTACTAGAAACAAAGTACCGCTCACCGTGTGGATTTTAGCCTTGCTGTCATTGATCATCAGCTTGTGATTCTGGATGCCTTCTCTGACCCAATTTAGGAATGCCTGGCCAGGGTCATCCGATGGGAGGGGGGAGGTTTTGGGCGGGCTTTCTGACGGCGAGTCACTGTCCTCTGGCTCCTCCAACTCGAACATATTGAGCAGAGTTCCGAGGTAGTCGG
This sequence comes from Pseudomonas sp. GW821-FHT07B01, assembly GCF_059419065.1. Classification (NCBI taxonomy): domain Bacteria; kingdom Pseudomonadati; phylum Pseudomonadota; class Gammaproteobacteria; order Pseudomonadales; family Pseudomonadaceae; genus Pseudomonas; species Pseudomonas sp. GW821-FHT07B01. The sequence continues at coordinate 38,169 of NZ_JBWKRA010000006.1, forward strand.
TATCTTCCATCGGCATGGGATCTCTCGGCGAAGAGCTCTGACGCGATCCTGTACTGACAATCTTCGGCGCCGGTGGTGATGCCGAAGTGTCATTCGAGTGGTCATCAGCTATAACGCCCACCGTTCCGCTGAAGGCCTCAGGCCGAATTTCGCTCCCCCAAATCAACGCCGGTTGAAGGCGCAGAAAGGTAAATCTCTGCTGCCAGTTTCCCTGCGCCACGAGCGCAGTCCAGATAGCTTTGCCTTCTGGAGTCGACTCGACCAGACCATGCGACTGCAGTTCGTCGAACACGGCAATGTTGGACGTGGGAATGCCCTCAATCGATTGCGACAGCAGATAGGCTCGCAGCTTGTCCGTGACCGTCTTGCTGACGAGCCAGAGTGCGTCCTGGGTCAGCCATCCTGCGGCACCTGGCTGGTTGAGTTTCAGCTCGTGCTGAACCAGATGACGCAGTCCGCTGATCAAGTGATGTTGCAGCGAATGAATCGGGGCCTGCAGCGCCTTGCTTGGGTTGCCACCGATGTTTTGCGCGGTGGAGACACGGTCGGCCTGCATCACCAACTCACCGAGCACGCCAGCACGTTCGTACTGACCGGCCAGGACATACAGCAGACTGGCCCATAGCGGCGGAAAGCCACTGAGCCAGTCCAGGATCGTGCGGTCGAGAATCTGGGTGTAGAGCAAGCCTGCGGCGGCGCCGTGCAGGTGATAGTCGCGGCCTTTGAGGTAGCGAAAACGGTAGGGTTGATCCAGGGAACCCTGCCAAGGATGCCAAAGACGGCCATCCTGGCGTTCGACCACCAGGTCCACGGCGATCTTGCCGATGTCATGCAGCAGGGCGCCATAAGCAATACCCGCCGACCAGGCATCGGTCTGGGCGGACTGGTCTTCGGGTGCGGCGCCGGTGGGAAGCAGATACGACTGGCGCAGTTTCAAACTGCAAGCGACCAGCTCCAGGCCATGGTCGAGCATCCCGCCGAGATACGCATGGTGGTGCGTCTCGCTGGCCGGGAGTTGCTGGACCTGTTCGGCGTAGCGATGGATCGGATTTAAGTAGAGCTGGGTGAATTGGACGTGGGAGAGGGCGGTGTATTGCCAGATGCGATCGAGCAACTGGCGGCGGTGCTCCACTGCTAAGAGGGTATGGGCTGACTCGATGGACAGGTAACCTTCGGCGACGTTGACGGTCGGTGGCGGAGGGGGCTTCTGCCTTTTGTGGCGAAACAGACTGAGCATCGTGACCTCCGGGAAGTGGCTGGGTCAGTGGCCTTTTAGCCTTTTCGGATAGCGCTCTTACCCTTGAGTGCCCATTCCCTTCCAACCCTTACCCGTCCTTTTGGCTCGTGTCCCTTTGTGCGGCAATCGGGATATTGATTTTGCTAGACATCGTTTTGTTGGGGGCTAGTACGGAAAAGAAAAGAGTCGGTACACTGCGGTGCATATTTTTTGGGTCTTGCCATGAACCTCACTGACGCCACGCTCGTGCTGCTGCTCGCGGCACGTATCCATGGGACAGACGAAGCCGTCAGGGCCTCGGCGAAGAGCGTGGTCAAGAAGTTGCCGCGCAGTAAACGCGATCTAATCTACAAGGTGATCGATAGCCGAAGCCCGCTCGAACTGGTGGATTTTCTGGCGCAGAACCTGGATGCGGAATGACATTCTGCGGGTGTGTGCCCATCCCTGACTCTTTGCATCAGAGCCCCGCGGCATGGGGGGCTGGGCGCAGAAAAAAGGGCCCAACTCGTGTTGGACCCTGTGAAGCGTTTGCAGCGGAGAGGTAACGATTAAGCTCCATCGTTCATGCAGAGTGAGTCGTCCAAGACCGCTCGCTTCAGTTGCTGCTCCAGGTTGAGTACATATTCAGAGGCGCTTCGGGCGTGACCACTGGCGCGAAAGATCGCGCGTTTGTCAGCCTTGAGCAGGCCGAGCCAGGAGGCGATGTAGCCCTCGTGCCGCAACTCTCCCTGTATACCGGTGTAGGCACATAAAAACGCAGCGCCCATTTCGGCGATCAACTCCTCAAACGCGTAGCCTGGCGAGCCGAGCGGACAGGCGGACGTCACACCTTCGCGCTGCAACCGAGAATGATGCCCGGTCCAGTGCGTCAGCTCATGCAGCGCGGTGGCGTAGTACCCACCTTCATCGTGAAATTGCGCTTTTGTCGGCAGTTGGATGAGATCCCTGATCGGATGGTAAAAGGCTTCGTCTGCAGATCGATGAACGATGTGTGCACCCGAACTTAACAGCAGATTTTCCGCAGCGCTGTTGGGCTGGAAGGGATCACTCTGTTCCGTCTCGAGCAGGGTTTCATTGAGCATTTCGAGTCCCTCCGTTTGCTCGATGTTGAACAGAAAATGCGTCCTGAGAATGCCAAAGTGAGCGACCTTGGGCTGACCATGTTCATCAAGTAGGGGTTGGCCTGACTCGGTCTGTTCCTCGCGCTCCATCGGCTTGTAGAGCACCGCCAGAGTGCTGTGCTCACCCTTACGGATGTGCCCACCGGCCTTTTTGGCTTGGTTGAAGGTCAACCAACGATCTTGAGTGAATCCCTGCAACCTGGCCTCAGCCCAGAGCAGCGGCAAGTTGATCCCTGAATAGGGGCGCTGCGTGATGGCGTTAATGGGGTAGGGTTGATGATGACCGGCGTAAGCTGAGCCACTTGAGGACCAGGGTTTGATCCAGGGGGCAACGCCTTGATCTAAAGCAGTAACGATCTTGTCAGTCACGTCTTGGTAGATATCGCGCATGGCATTTTCCTCGAGAGAAAACGGAGGAACGCCGTGCCCGTCGGGGAGGGTTCCCCGGTGGGTGATGGGTTGGATTGATGCAGGACTTGCATACCGTCCGCATGTGGGTGTGGGCGCCGAGCACGGTCGTATGCGTTTAGCGCTGGTACTCTCCTACAAGAGCTATCAGCAAGGCGTCAGGCTGGTCCGGCTCTTGGAGCAGGCCAAGGCGTAATTTCAGTAACAGGTCATGGTGTGGATGACCCGTTGACGCGATGTGGGCTACCTCGAACACCATATGTGGCTCGTGTGGATACGCCAGGTGAGCCTCGAAGGCTGCGCGCAATACGTAGCTCAGCCGATCGACCGGCAACTTCTCAGGGTGACCTGAGAGCTCGAGCAGTACTGCGCGTTGCCAAGCGCCAGGAGTGAACACAATTGGCAACTGAAGGGTGCTCAGTGCTTCCGGTGTAAGTGAGTCGGACATGGTGTGCCTCCGCTGAAAGCGCGAAGAAACCTGTCCCGTGCGGGAAAGAATTTCCCCGCGGTGGGTTGAAGAAAAACAAGAAGGTTTGCCTGGCGAGCAGAGCTCGAAAGGCACTCAGGAGAGCAGTAGGCGTTCATCACCATAGAAACGGTGACCGTGCGAGCTACCGAACGCTAATCGCACTTGGGGAGAACCATCACCGAGGTGACGTAGTCTTGAAGGTCCTGACTATCTGGGAAGGGTGCTGTCGGTAACAGCGATCCGTACCTAGTATTTAACCGGACGATTTACATGGGTCAATCACTGTAGAGAAGCTGTTTTACGGGGCTTGTCTTCTGTCTTCCAGTGAAGATTTTTCGACTGGGCAAACTGATAAGCGGTCAGGCACGGACAGTTTTCAGTAGTAGGCTGTTACTCCTGTCTCAACCATGAAAACGCTCAGAAGAGGGCGAGACCATGCCGACGCAGAACCCTGTTCAGATTTCCCGCGCCCACCGCTGGGCATATACCTGTGGCATATCGATAAAGCGCGGGTATCGCATACTGAAAGCATTCGAGACCCGCTTAGCTGAGCGCGCGATGGTGGCAGGTGTGCCTGCGGGTAATTTACTCGTTCGCGGGAGCTTTCTGATCGCCAAGTTCACTATGGTGGGAGCGTTGCTTTTTGTAAGTTTTTGGCTGTTCCTGTCGTTGATGACTCTAATGGGTTTGTATTGGGTAATCGTCCATCGCCGAACCAACGCCTCAAATGACTTTTACGGGGCTCAGGCATTCGGCGATCCTTATGGTGAGTACGAACTCAATCGTGCACCGGGACAGCCTGACCTGGACGAGCATTAGTGGGTTGTCGTTAGCTTTTTCTGATTGAAGTACCTGCAGAAATCAGAGCATCAGTACCTTTCGAACCCGCATTTTGTGCACTGAGTGTCCCTTTTCCTAACATGCCTTCTGCTATGGAACCTACGCTATATCCGGCCCAACTCATGGCGGCTAGAAAAACCATCGGCAGCACGATGAACATCGCCCCCATCACATACTCAATTACCTGCGCCGTAACTGTCCCCTCCATGAAGCCGGATGTGGGAAGCGATAACAACACTTGATTGGAAGTCGAAACTTGGTTGTACAAGGTGTCGAGCATGCTGGAGTCGACCCAGCGTGCTAACTCCCACCAGAAGCTCAACATGTGCAGCGTGAACAGCGCGAACGTCACCGTCATGACGGTTTTCAGCTGGTAAGTACTGACCAACAGGATCAACGGCAAGCTGATGATGACGCCCATGATCAGGAAGGCCTGCACCATTGGCAGAGCGGCGCGTAGCGCATTCATCGCCGGGAAGTTGCTGAAGGAGCCGAGGGCCAGCCCGGTGTTGGTGGCCAGGTTATTGAGCCCCTGATTGATCGAGCCGCCACGAGCGCTAGAGCCATAGTCCTGGTACACCTGTCCGGGCGACATGGACATCGATTGCTGGCGCGGGCTGACCAGTTCGCGCAAGGTGGCATCCTCGATCTCGTTGCTCGAACGACCAGTCAACCAACCTTTCATCTGAGTCAGCAGCGAGGGGTCAACCTGCTGGATCAAGCGCTCGCGCAACCCAACACCGCTATCACTCCACCACTGCTTGCAGGTGGGGTAGCCCGCACCATTTTCTAGTCGAGGCAAGGAGACATCGCGGCTTTCGTCATACGGCCAGCTGACTCGCGGTGTGCGTGAGCGATCCGTATCGTAGTAGCCCCGTGTGTCGAGAAAATAGCTTGAGCCGATCCAGGACACGTCGTGACTTTGTGCCTTGTCCAACTGCGGACGGTCGGTGAACAACCGAGAACGGGAATAGCCATAGCAGTCGCGAGTGAAGTCGGCGACTTCCTGCAGCAGTACCTGGCTGTCGATGCGCGAACTGTCGATCTCCATGCGCATCTGCCGGATATCCGGTGCGCAGGGGATGGAAGCGGTGGCCGCGGCGGTCACGCCTTTGCTCAAGGCATGCACCAGAAACCACCAGATCGGCACATTGGCGGAGCGTTCACCGATGGTATTGAAGGTGATCCCCCAGGCGGTTTCTGCTGGCTTAGCCACACTGACTCCGCAGCGCTGGCTGGCCGCATCATCGAGTGCCATTGAGGCGAGGCTCAACGGAAAGACAGGCGCGCAGCCGAACAACACGACGATGTAGGCCAGCCACAACCGGTTCTCAATCCGCGGTACCGACAATAGTCCCTTGTAGCCTTCATCTGCGCCTTGCTGACGGGCCGACAACCATTCCTGCAAGATGATTGCACCAAAGGGCGCGGCGAATAGCCCGGTGTCGGACAGGACGCTCCAGAGGCCGTTGTTGATGATCCAGGCCAGCAGCGAGAGGTAAAACTCCAGGTAGCTGTTGGTGCTCATGAGCATGGTGGTGACCTCACAGTCGGGTGAGCTCTACACAGGTAAAGAGTACGATCCCCATTGCCCCGATGCACTTCACACGCAGTTGATCCTGTGGCCGATGTCGGTAGCGCCGAAGCAGATCCCACCAGAGCGCAAAGAGGGCGGCGTAGAGCAGAGCGCGCCACCACCGCAGATAAGGCCGTGCGGATTCGAATGCGTGCTGCCAGGCCTCGAAACTACTCAGCGCAGCGCGGCCGATCCATGCGACCAGTGCGGCGGTCAGGATCATCACCGCGGCAATCCCCAGGCTCGAAAGCAAAGTGAATAGCGGTGAGCGTTTCATGGCTCACTTGCGCCTGGCGTCAGCGTCATTGAGCCGGCCCGGCTCAGGGTCGCCTTGCTCGACGGTGCGCGAAGCATCGGCACCGCCGGCATGCCGATCGAGCACCAGGCTGGCGGTATTGGTGGCGAGCATCTGCCGGACCTGCAGTTCGGTTTGTAGCAGGCGTATTTCGCGCTCTAGAGCGTCGATGTTTTTCGTCAAGGCGCTCTGAGCCGGCTCGGCTGAGGCGATGTTCGGTTCGTGACTGCCCGCCAGCAGAGTACGCAATAGCAGCAACGCTTTGTCGAGCACACTGGACAAGGCCGTCTCACTGGCCAGGCGCCGCGCCAACAGATCCTGATCGGGGTCGTCGCGCAGGGCTTCGACTACGCCACGGGTTACCGGCAGCATAGGGCTCGAGGCTTTCGCCAGGTTGTCAGGGGTAGGCGACAGTGAGCCGGACAGCAGCCCTTGCAGGGCCTTGAGACGTTCGCTGTAGGCCTCCTGGATCAGCGGCGTCAATCCGCTGCCAGCGGTCGCACGCAGGGTTTCGCAGGTATCGCAGGTCGTGACTTCAGTTTCGCCCAGCACGCGAACGGCCCATTCGGATTCCTCCTGGGGCGAAGCCCAGGTCTGGCAAATGGCCCCACCCAGGCAATCGCTATTACTAATCGAGGCATTGTCATCCATCGACCGGTTATGCAGCAGGTTGTAGCCCGCGCGCACTACGTCGGCGGTCACCCGAATGGGCGTCTGCCCATCACCACCAGCCTTCGAGCCGCCGACCCAGGACACCCCCTTGTTGCCGTTATGGGCCTCGGTGTTTTTCACCGCGGCCACCGCATCACCGCCGGTTTGCTCCAGATTGCCCTGCATCTCCTGGTTCTTGGCCAGCGCGCCCCAGCCGGCTTGACCGACCTTGTCCGCCATCTTCTCGGCCATGGCCTGGCAGGTCAGCTTCGAGCGGTCGAAGTCGATACGCCCCTGCATCACCCCGTTGCTCAACAACTCATAGAGGCCGGGGTTGGCGCGTTGGATGATCAACGCCGGCAGCGACATCACGGCTTGGGTCGCGTTCTGCACGATGCTGCCCATGATCTGCTGGAAACCTTCGGTGACGCCGTTCAGCTGGTTTTGCAGGGTGTTGGTGAGGCTCATGTTTCCGCACATCATGTTCGCTCGCCATGACCCGCCGACACCGAGACCACTGGGTCGGTAGAGCGAGCTCGGTGAGCCGACTGCCGAGCCGCCACCAATGGTGTACATCACTCGGTCGTCGAGTACTTCACCTTGAGTACCCAGACGGTAATCGCCCTCGGCGGCGTAGGCATGTGTGGCAATGGCGAGCAGTCCACAGAGCAACAGACTCATCGTGCCCAACCAGGGCCGCGCGAGAAGCCGACTCATGAAGCACCTCCTTCGAAGTCGATGCTGAACAGGAAGGTCTGTCCCTCACGTTTGCAGCAGCTATAGGGACGCCACAGCGACCAGGCGTAGCCGCCATCCGCGCTCTGTACCGGATCGCTGGGGAAGATGGCGCACGTGGGCTGCACCTGGGGGTAGAGCAATTGCCATTTGTGGGTCGAAGCGTCGTTTTCAACGATCGGGCCAGGCGGCCAGTAGCCGTCGCGTTTGGCGGGCGTGAGTGGTAAGTACACATGCGGCTGCCAGTTGTGGGTAATCACATCGCCGGCGCGTTGCGCCATGACTGCGGCCGCCTTGAAATCGTCGGGCTGTACCAGAAAGCCCTGCCGGGGATAAACGTTGCCCCACATGTTTCCCGAGACCTGACGACCAATTTCACGGATCCCCGGCATGAGCGATTCGGGGTAGAAACTTTCTGGGATGCCATGGCGCCAGGCCAGTGAGTCCAGGGTACTCAGGTAGTAAGGCATTAATGCAGTTGCACCGCTGGCGCAGGCATAGCCGGATTGCGAAGCCAGTTGCGTTGCGACCCAGCCACCGGGGTGGCCGATGCCATCAACGTTCTTGAATCGAGGCAGGTTGTCGCGGCGGGCGTTCGGCGTGATCAGGTTGCCGCCACCTTCTGCACCGCTGATGGGAGCGGAGAGGGTGGTCATCTCGGTCCAGGGGTTATTGCCGGTGGTGGCGTAGCTCGAGACGACCAGTTCAGGAATGAAATGACGAACCTTGGTCGAGGTTTTGACTGTGCAGCCGAAGGGCGTGCAGAGGAGCCAGAAACAAATGCCGACGACCCTGTATTCGAGACAGTTTGGCGAAAGCACGGAGGAGGTGATGCTGACGGTGTCCAGCGCCATGCTTGGGCCGCACGCCAGCAGAATGCTTAGCGCCAAGGGCCGTAGTTTTGTGGGCGGAAGTGACGAGCAGGCAACAGGCATTATCCAGGCTCTCGGTGTATGGCCTGGGCAGGTTCGGTTAGGGACTGAAGACTGTCAGTGGGAATTATGAAGGCGGATCTATCGGATTTGTGAGGCCTGGGACAATTATTTGACGTGAAGGGAGCTGCGCAGCGTATCGGGGTCTACAAGTAGTTGATCTGTTGTGATTTCGAAAATATTGGCGAGTTTGCACAGGACCAACAGCGAGGGGTTGCCCGCGCATCGTTCGATTTGGCTGACGTAGGTGCGATCCACCTCGGCCATGAGCGCCAGCTGCTCCTGGGTAAGGTTCTTTACGCGCCGCATCCAGCGGATGTTCTCCGCCAGTTGCAGACGAAGTTGTTCGTAGTCTTGAGTCATGCGCGCAAATTGCGCCTTGAGGGACTCTCAATCCACGGGATATAGTCTACATTGGCATTGAATTAGGCCATTTGGTGCCCATGCCTGTTATCGAGCGTTCATTTGGTGTCGTTAAGATTTCGAGGCTGGGTCCAGTGTCTAACAATAAAATCAGAAATCTAGGGTGCGTATGGACGAAAACTACATTTCAATTCCCGCGGCGGATGATTGCCCAAATCTTCTGACACCTTGGGGCAGCGAATTTTCGCCGATGATCGAGCGTGGTGTGCAATGTGCCCAGGCTTGGCTTGAGGCAACGACCGATATTCCTTTGTGGTGGGAACTGGCGCAAACGCGCAAGACCTTTCCTGTCGGTGACTGCCAAGATGCCTTCGAAGCCGGTTTTCTGTTGAGAATTCAGCAACGGCTTCGGAGCGTGTCACAGTAACCCTGTTGCTTATGGGCGATTGCATCGTCTTGATCGCCCGTTTGCACTCAACCTGGCTGCATCGACACAGACCATGCAGTTTAAGAACGATTGCCGCTTCGCTGGCGCGTTTTTTCCACCGGCTGAACAACTCGGTGGGGGATTGTGCTTCCCTTATTTGGGCGCTGCACCAAGGGCGGCACTTGCTTCAAATGCCACCGGTCATGCATCGAACGTGAAAATCTCTTGAAAGGTATGGTTCCAGACGCCATTCCTCTAGAATGGAGGCTGACAGAAGTAGCTTTCGCCCTGTTACAAACAGGTTTACGTAGCTAAGATTCTGATTAAGTGCAGATTCTGCACGCTCTGAGAACGTGGAGCGCGATATGAAAGCCAAACGAGTGTTGAGTGACGATCTGGTGAGCCGACTGGAGGATAAGATCCCGGTCATGGCTGAAGGCGCCATCAATACCGCCTATATCAACGCCCTGGCTGCCGGCCGCAGTGTGATGGAAATCATGAACGGCATGCTTGTTGAAACGACTGCTGACGGTAAGCACAAAGTCATTCGGGTGGCCAAGCCCAAGCACAAAGTGACTCTGGGTGGCGTCATTAAGGTGCGCCGTTGCTCATGACTGTCCCTCGGTTGAGGGTCTTTGCTGGACCCAACGGCTCCGGCAAGAGCACGATGAAAAGTGCCATCCCTTCCCACCTGATCGGTATCTACATTAACCCGGATGAAATCGAGAAGGCTGCCAAAGACAGCGGTCGTCTGGAGTTCAGTGATTTTCAACTGGAAGTTGAGGGTGATGAGGTCCTCGGTTTCATTAGGGAGCATCGGCTGGTCAGGTCTGCCCGGCTCGATGAGGAGGCGACCAACATAGGCTTTAGCAGCAACGGCTTGAATTTCCAGACGGTCGCGATGAACTCCTATTTTGCCTCCGTGCTCTCTGACTTCATCCGGAACAAGCTCCTCGAAGACCAGCTGTCTTTCACCTTCGAAACGGTGATGTCTAGCGACGACAAAATCGCTTTTATGCTCAAGGCAAGAGAGTCTGGATACCGAACCTACCTGTACTTTGTGGCAACTGAAGACCCTGACATCAATATCAACAGGGTCAGGAACCGTGTCGCGGCAGGTGGGCACCCAGTTCCCACAGAAAAAATTGTACAGCGCTACGGCCGTTGCCTGAGCCTGCTGCCTGTGGCTATTGCTGCTTCGGACCGGGCCTACATCTTCGATAACTCCGGTGCCGATCTGGTGCTGCTGGCCGAAGTTACGGATGGGACGGACCTTGAGTTCAAGGTTGATGAGGTCCCTGACTGGTTCATGGATGCCTACGTTGAAAAGGTGTCCAACGGCTAGCTGCCGGATTGGCCAAAGCTGGGAGCGCCACACCTCCCTTATATGGGCTCTATTCCTCGTGCGCTATCGATCCGTTCAGCTACCCGGTAAGCCGCTTCCAACTCCGAACAGCCATTCTCCTGCATCAGTGTCCAGCGTTCGGCTTTTTCCTCGGGCTCTGTCATGGCCAAGGCGAGGTAAAGACTGGGTGGCACGGCTCGAAACAGCGTCTCGAGCTTTTTCGACAGCACCACTCCCTCGGTGTATTTCCCCGGCTCTTTGCTGGCGGAGAGCAACAGGGCTTTCTGCGCCGGTGAAAGCTTCTTGAACCGTGCGATTTCTTCGATTTCCGCGGGCGGCATATTCAAACAAATCCACCATTCGATCATGTTGAGCATGGTCTGCGCAGCCGTGGGAAAATCAGCAAGGTTCTGCGTCGCCAGCCAGAACCAAGCGCCGAGCTTGCGCCACATCTTCGTCCCCTTGACCACGAACGGCGCCAGCAACGGGTTCTTGGTGATGATATGACCCTCGTCGGTGACCATGATGATCGGTCGGCCCAGGTACTGGTCGCGCTCGGCGAGGTTGTTCACGGTGTTCATCAAGCTGATGTAGCTGATGGACATCTGTGCCTCGTAGCCTTCGCGCGCGTAAGTGGCAAGGTCGACAATGGTCACATCGCTCTCGGGCCAAGGCGTGCCTTCGCGATCGAACAGTTCACCCTCGAAACCCTGGCAAAATAGGTCGATGGACTCGCCCATTTCCTGGGCACGCTCGCGACGTTTCTCCGGCAAGTGCGGGTCGGCGGCGACGCCCAGCAAGGCGTCGCGTACGTCGCGGGTCAGTACCTGGCGACCCGCCGCGACGCAGGTCTGCGCCGCATCGAGAATGCACTCGCGGATCAAGCTGCGATCGGCTCGACTCAGGCGCGCCTCTTCTTTGGCCTCGCCGCTGGTGATCATCAGGCGGGCAGTGATTTCCAGTTCGCCGAGAACATCGCGCTGGTCTTCGTGACTGGTTACCACCTCATCGTCCAGCTCATCGATCGACAGACTCGCCACCTGATCCGGCTGCTCGACCAGGCGCCAAGCATCGGCGAACGGGGCGAGACTGACCGAGGCGCCAGGTTTCAATTGGACCTTGTTGACCGACAGGCCCTGTGTCGCGAAGTAGTCTCCCTGCAAGCCGAATGAGTTGCCGGCCTCGACGATAAACAGGCGAGGGCGGTACACGGCCATGACCTGCATCAGTAGGGTGACCAAGGTCGCCGACTTGCCGGCACCGGTGGGGCCGAACAACAGCAGATGACCGTTCATGGCCCGATCCAGGCGTGACAATGGGTCGAAGCTCAATGGCGAGCCGCCGCGGTTGAACAGGGTGATGCCCGGGTGGCCGGTGCCGGTGCTGCGGCCCCAGACCGGAACCAGGTTCGCCAGGTGCTGGGCGAAAATCAGGCGCGTGTACCAGTTGCGCGTGTCGCGTGCCGGGTTGTAAGCCATCGGCAACCAACGCAGGTAGCTGTTGCAGGCCGCGACCTCGTCGCCTTCACGTACCGGTTGCAGCCCCGCACCTAGTAGGGCGTTAGCCAGGCTGACCGAGCGCTGGTGCAGTTGCAGTTCATCATAACCGCGCACGTAAAACGCCAGGGTTCCCCGGTACAGCTTGTGCTGACGGCCGATGATCGCGCGAGCCTCTTCGACATCCTGGCGGGTCTGGGTCGAGGCCAGGTTTTCACCGATGGCTTTGCGCGCCAGGCGGTTCAATTGGTCCTCGAGCACGTCCTGCGGCTTGACCACCAGGGTCAGGCTCATCACCGTGCATTCAGGTAACTGGTCGAACAGGGCATTCACCGCGTCACCCTTGCGGGTTTCGCCGGTGAGTTGACCAATCGATGGTGCCCGCCGCAGTTTGTCCACCACCATCACCCGGTGGGGTTGATCGTCGAAAAACCAGAGTCCGTGCTGCACATCCGAACGCGGTTCGTTGAAGAACAGCCGCTCGGCAAAGTCATGATCGAAGGGCAGTTCCAGCGACTCACCGTCGCCCGACTCTGGATAGGCCACGCAGCGGTAGAACTCCTCGGGCGCTTCATCGGTGAGCCTGGGGGCTGGATTGAACCAGGGCAATAACCAGGCATAAAGACCTCGACCATCGACTCGCGTTGATTGCACCCCGCACGCCTGCAACGAAGCACGGATACGTTCGCAAGCCTGTTGCAGGGATTGCACTGGAGTGAGTCCCGTCTCCTCAGCGTCAGACTCAAGCCAGCGATAGATCACCAGGCGCACCCGTCGGTTATTGCCACGCCAGGATAGGTGCGTAACCACCTTATCCTCAAACAGACCACCGGGCTTGGTGATGGCCTTCAGATGACGACGGCTGAGCTCCAAATATGCCTGGGTGAAGACCGTGCCTCGCGCGCTGTCCCGGATATAGTCGGTGAGTCGGGTCAGATAGGGGGTGAAGTCGTTGTCGTCCTGGCAGAAAAACTGCGCTATCCAAGGCGCTTGATCCAACTCGTCAAAGCTATCCTGCAGGGCATCCTCGAGGGCATCGCGGGCCGCCATCAGCCAATCGGGTTCGCGCCCTTCGGTGCCGATGGGCAGCAACTCGAACACCGCGCCCACCGAACGATTGTCATCGAGCAGAAAACACTGCTCAGTGTCGAGGTACTCGACCCAAGGCAGGTGATCGGTGAAGCTGGGGTTGTGCGCATACAGTGCGGTTTCATCGGCTAAGGTCACGCGCGGGCGCGACGGGTTGCGCCAAGCTTTCCACGCGGGAGTGCGGTTGCCCGAATCGCCGGTACGCACTACAAGTCTTCCTGACGTTCACCAGGTAATGCGTACTGCACTCGTTGGTAGAACGGAAAGACGGTTGAGTAACCCGGGACCGGTGCTTGCTCGGTACCGCTCAGGTGCGGATACACGTACAGCACTAGATCGGGATTGGGCAGGCGAGGGAACAGGTTGCGGATCTCATTCGTCGCTGTGCGAGTGTACGGTTCCTGGAGAGAAGAAGAGAAATATGCCTGAGCCAGCGGGCGGCGTAACTGTTGCCGAGCCTCCAACAGTTGCTGCTGAGTGCCTTGTGAAGCGGCGCCGTTCCAGATGTCCAGCATGGTTTGCTCGCCATGGGGCAGAAGCGTTTCCTTGTCGGTGGAACACCCCGTCAGGACCCAGCAGAGCAAGCTAATCCAGGTCAGGCAGAGAAGCATGGTCTTTTTCATGGCGAACGCTCCGGCCCTTGGGCTCGTAGTCGATGGTTATCTCATGGTCGAGGTGCAGTGCGACCTGTGCTGCAGGTGGTACGTACACGGCAGCAAAGGCTTCGCCATACAGTTTGTTCACCCACTCGCGGATGTCGCTGACCCCACCACTGAGAATTGAATTCAGTGCGCTATTGCCACTGCTGCTGGTGACTCCGAGCGTACTGCCGCCCGAACTGATCACACTGCTGTTGTTTTGCTCATTCCCGAGCAAGGCAGCGACACCCGCGCCGGCGGCAGTGATCAGGCTCTGGCTGCTGAGGTATTGCTGGGCGTTCGAGCGGCGCTCGCCGGCAATGCAAGGAATGCCATAGGGATCGGACAGGTAACCGAGTCCACCGCGGATCTTGTCGGTGTTTGAGCTCTGGGTGGTGGAGGCATTGCGGCTGGCTACCGCCTTCGGCTGAGGCACCGTGCGGATGGTGCCATCGGTAAACACAAAGGTGATCGACTCGACCTGTCCGCGTACGCAAGACAGGGTCCAGTCACCGGAGGCTGTGCCGCTCATCACGGCCCCCGCGACGTCCGGTAGGTCGATGCCGTTGGCAGTCAGGTTCTCCGGACCGACCAGCACCTTGAAGGGATAGGGATCATTCACTGTGCCGTCCACCGGGACTCGGCCGATCAGCGCGGTCATGGCGACCGAGCCCATCAATGTCGCGTTTTCGGGAATGGTGTAGACCGGCTTCGCGCCTTCGGTACGATCAGCGGATCGTGTCGGGTCACGCTCACCCTTGGTGACTGCCCCTAGCTGTTTCTGGCTGCGATCAATAGTGTTATCTTTCAAGCCTTCCAGTGAGTTGAAGGCGGTAGGCAGACTCAGTGCGGGGGAGGTCTTGGTTTTGCCTCGGGCGTTGGTGGACAGAGCATCCGAGGGTTCAATCCACTGCAGCGCATCATTGGCAGAGTGCCGCCCTTCAAACTGAGCACCGTCGCCGGGCTCAAGCCCCAATCCGATTGGCATATCCTTGCCTTTGCCGGTCAGCCCCGACAACTGATCCTGCAATTGCGTCAGCAGACCGCGAGCCTGACGACTGTCTTGTTCCGCTTTGAGTCGGGCCTCGTTGGCTTGGCGGCGGCCTTCGTCGACCTGCTGGGTCACGCTGCCAAGCGCCGTCTGGATACGCGAATCGACGCTGTTTTCCCGCTCGCGCAGGCGGTTGTTCTCCGTCTGCAGTGAATCGTTGTGTTTCTTCAAACCGAGCATGTCGCTGCGCATGGCCTTCACCTGCCCGACCAGGGTGGCGACCGTGTCGCGTGGGGTATCGCCAGCAATGCCGAGCGACTTGGCTTGCTCGGCGGATAAATGAATATTGCCCTGATCAACTGGGTTCTCTGGGGAGGGAGTGTTACTACCCGCGACCCAGGTTTTCAGGATGATCAGCACCACGGCCAGCAGCACAGCCGGTACCAGCCATTTGAGCAAGGCGTTAGCTTTCATCATCTGCACCTCGCGCAACGAGCGGGAGCAGCACGGCTTGTTCGAGGCCGGCACCGCGGGTGACGAGGTAGGCGATCGTGGTGTCTTCGGCACTGCCAATCGGTCCGAGGAAAGCATGCTGGAAGGTCGCGGCGAACAGCTTGGCCTGAAGCCGACGCGGATCGAGTTGCACCGTCTCTGAACCACGATTGCGCAACTTCACTGCCGTCACCCGATAATCACCGAGTCGCCAGGCGGCGATAGGTGTGCTGGACACGTTTTCGGTCGGCAGCAAGGTTGGCAGTTCGGTGCGCAGCTTGAGCGGGACGCGGCGTACACCGGGCAGGGACTCCACGGTGCGCAGAGGCGCGTACAGGCTTTGCGCGGCGTAGCGCGTCAAAGCGACCGGGATCGGCGTGCGTTCTGGAACAGGGACGCTGCTAGATTCAGCCTCGGTAGTTTGCACCTGAGCATTCTTGAGAATACGCACGGGCTCCAGCGGTTGATCGCCGGGAGTGGCCGCGATATCCAGCAGGATGATCTCGCCCGTTGCGACCGATTGCAGTTGCAGTCGAGTCGGCGCAATGGCTTCCGATGCGCGCAGGTACAGCGTGCCACCGGTTGATTGCACGCGCAGCTTGCCCGTTAGGGTTGAGGGCACGCCGACTCGAACATCCTCATCGATAAAGACCACTCGTTCCTGATTGATGACCAGAGGGACCGCGAGGGGTAGGCGTTCCCAGTATATCAGTTCGACGGCCTGTGCTGCAGCTCCCCATAGCATCAATACGACGGTTAGCCCCAGGGTAGAAATCCGCTTCATGGCTCACCTCCAGGCAGGGAGATTTTTTGCGGAGTGCCCTGATAACAATCCAGTGCCAGGCCCCACTTATTGCGTTCGGGGTCCAGATCAAAACGCACCACGCGTAGTGGATAACGCACCACCACCCGTTTCACCGGTTCGGCGGCGTAATACTCATCGGCGTTGAGGTCGAGCTTGACCAGCCAGCTGTCGCGGTCGAGTTGCTTGACCCTTAGTTCCGGATCCTCGCTGTAGCCTCTGCCCAGAATTTCGTAGACACCACGCACCCGCTGGCGCAGTTCGCCGGCGGCCTTACGGTACTCATAATCACCGTCGAGGAAGGCCTTGCAGGCGGGTGTCAGATAGGACTGCAAGCCATAGATGGCGCGGCGATAATCCTGCTCGCCATCCGAGGGCCAGCGGTTGAGTTGGCCAAAGATGTAGAGGGCAAAAGCATAGACATTCTCTGGGGGGACATCCCACCACTTACGAGTGCTGCCCGAGCGCAGATCCGGGGGTACATGCACGGTCAGATCGGTCGGTGCCGAGCGCCAGCCATACCAGAGTCCGGCACAGACCAAGGCGAGGATCACTACCGCCAGACGCAGGCTGAAGATATGGGCCTGTTGGGCATCGATCTTGTTCCGAAACCGGCTCATGACTGCCACCGGGACAGGGCAGGACGTAGCCGGCGCGAACGGCGAACCGTCCAGGCACCGGAGTGGAGGATCAAACTGCCGCGACCCAGGCGCCAACGGCTAGCGAGTATCCATTCGAGCTTGCGGTACAACCAGGTCTCGGGCCGGGCCCGTTTGGCCCGACGCAGTAGCGTGCCACCGGCAAATAACACCAGCGCCATGCCTGCGATCATGCCGGTCGGCGCCACGGCAATCGAGGCGGTGGCGATCGCCAGAGGGACGCCCAGCATCAGGCCAATGATTGCGCCGGTACCGAGCGCTACCCACATCTCATCATTGGTCAAACCACGCAACACGACAGGATCACGATTGAGTCGCTCCGGCAGAAAGACCAAGGTGTCGTCGGCAAGGCGTTCGATAGTGTCGTTCATGTCGACCTCACAGAATCGCGGCAGCCTTGGTCAGAAACCAGATGATGATCACCACTAACAGGGCTCCGATGCCGACTACAGCACCCAAGTCCTTCCAGGTCTTACGCTGGTTTTGTACGTCGGCATAGACGGTCAGGGAGTGCCATGCCACCCCGAGAAAAGCGAGCAGGGCGATCAGCAGACCGAGCAGGATGCCGCCGTCGTAGGCGTAGTTTTTGATCGTTTCGATCAACCCGGAACCTTCACCACGTGAAGGAGCTTCCATGGTCGGAAGTTCGGCAAAAGCCAGGCTTGGACCGAGTACCAGGAGCAGACCGATCAAGCGCTGGCTCGCACGATCACGCAGGTTGTTTTTCAGGGGGACAAGGCACTTAAGCATGACAGTGATCTCCGGTATTAGGACAGGGTGAAGAACATCAGAACCAACAACGCGAGCAATACGCGTGCAGCACTACCGCCAAACGCGCCGAAGCGCACACTGCCGGCGGCCCAACCCCGGTAAGCCGTCCACATCACCCAGGCGCACCACAGCAAAGTCAGGACCAGAACCACGGACATCCAGAGCGTCGAACTGCTCTGCGGTGAGAAACCGGAGGCGTTTTGGAACGCTGAGTTCTGAGCGTCAGTCATGCTCATGGCGACGGCTCCGCGGACGGAGTGTCAAGGCGGTAATCGCCAACCAATTCAGTGGGGTCTCTGGGTTGAGCGCGGGAAGGGGACAGGTAGCCCTGTACTCCGTGACGGATGCGCTGAATGTCCTGGGTCAGTCGTGGGTAGTCGAAGCGATAGCGCTCGACTGATTCAGCCGTGCTGGCTGTCTTAGCTCGTGTCACAAGGCGTTCGATAGTGTCGAGTTGTTGCAAAATCAGACTGAACTGATCCTGTTCATGAGCAGATGCGGCGTAGCTGCCGCTATTGAACGTGATCAATACGAACAGAGAGCAGATTCGGCAAAATATAGTTGGCATGTGGATAGCCCATTTGGTTATGGGGCCAGCATTCAACTAACGTCCAGGCTCAGCAGTAAGAAACATGAAATACGCTGCGTCATTTTTTCAGTACCACGTCTGGTCGCGTAACGAATTAGGACACTACATTGAGGGCTATCAAACGCGGTGAAATGACGCGATTGCGCTGCAAGTACGGTTTCGATTTCTCATGAAAAACGATGGGCAGCCGTTAACGTTTGATGCCGTTAGCAACAATGTTAGCGGGGCGCAAATAAGGCGCGGGCGATATCAGTTTACGAAGAGTGAGTGCAGAGAGTGAACATCCAACAAGCAATTCGGCGGTACCGTATTCGACAGGGCGTGGGGATCACCTTGACCGTCTGCGGTGCGCTAATCTATTTGGTTTCGTCATTGATTTTTCTACACCAACAAGCAGAGAAGCTTGCAGGCACAACGATTTTTGGGCATTTGGGAGGGGTTGTGCAAAATATAATAGCCGACGTTTACCAGGCCACATCACCCTACATCGGTTTTGTATGGAAGTACGCACCAACCCTCAGCCAGGAAAACCCGTTCAGCTATGGAAATTTGCTGTTTTTCGGCTTACTGGGTGTGATGATTGTTGGAAAGCAATTTCTCCTTTCCGCTAGCCAACTCAAGAGGCGTGTTCAGGTTCAACTCGAACGTCTTGGGGAAGCTCAGTGGCGCAATTCGATGCAAAATGGAACTGCGACCCAAGTCAACGCGAATCAGATTGGACAGATCAATTTTTATCAGCAATCTATGCCGCCGTCCCCTAGCGGTGATTGGTGGCAACGGCCGTGGGGTATTGTTGGTTTGTCTATCATTGGCGGTTACATCGTCGCGGTGTTGGCTAAATTAACCGGAATGGTTTAACACGCCAGCAATACGTTCTATCAGATGTATTTTTTAAACGTCGCCGCGGTGATAGCTGTCGTTACTCCGAGCATCATCGCGCTAGGCAAAAAAATGGCCATGGGATTGAGCGAAAAGGGCAAGGACAGGTAAATGACCCATGGCACGATCAGCAGAGGTATCACTGCTCGTTTAGCGCGGTGATAAACAAAACTGCTTTCTCGCCCAGCTCCAAATTTGCGCAGGTCGCGGCGCATCAGTCCATCGACGAAACCAGTGAACATGGCCAGCAGAAATAAGGGGGTGGCCAGGATCAGAATGGTCAGGCGTACCATGAAGGTAAAGGTCACATACACCGCCGCAAGCACGAAATCCTCAATGCTCACGTAGAATTGATTGGTCCAGCCCCAGAAACCGTTGCCTTGGCTCGACACCCGCGCCTGCTGGGCAAAATCCACAAAGCCTGTCTTGACCAACAACCACTGATTGAGGAAATCCAGCAACTGAACGATCGTTTGCCCGGGTTGTTGGAGGATGAGTGAAGCTTTGAAGTGCTCACTGAGCCAGCCCAGTTCACTGGTCAGCATGGCCTGGCTATGCCGCCAGCCCTGATCACCCCAGAACAGCAGCAGGCCGGCGAACTCGATCAGGATCGAGAACAGTAGTGAGGCAACCAGCAAGCCGATGATGCGCAGGACCAGGCTGATGGCCGAGACGATTATTCCCGGATGCTGGATAGATTGTGGCGGCGTGTTCTGTGTGGAAGTCGCCATCGTTCACTCCATTGTGTGCCACAGGACTGATGTCGTTACGACGTCTATTGAGTGTGTTTTTGCTGAATAGAAATCAGGTGGGGTAGGGCTACCCCACCTGATCCAAATCGAAGTTGGTTGTTGGGCCGCCCCCGCTGGCAGTCCACCATTGGCCTGCCTGCTCGTTATAGGTGGCCCGCATTCGCTGGGTGAGTTCCTGCAGGTCCTTGGGCATGGCATCGTCGTTGGAGGGCTTAGGCAAAGGCATGCGGACTTTCCAGAGCTGCCCACCCGCCTGGAAGGAGAACATTTGCCCCTTGGGCAAACTGACGATGTGAGCAGGCTCGATCAGCGGCACACTGGTGCTGCTAACACGATCCTGCGAGGACGAAGTGAAGTCCGTGTTGGCCTCAGGATCGGAGGTGTCAGTCGCCCCCGACACCAGGGTCTTGGTCAGCACGTTAATCTTGGGCAGCTGCTGGGTGAGCAGTTCAGCGGTGGCGGTTTCGCGCACCCGCAGCATCTGCAGGGTGTTGAAGTTGCCGATGACCTGGCCGGCCTTGGCGCGGTTGCCAATTCGCGCTTCGATATCGCTGAGGGTCTGGGTGTAGGCGGTTACCTGGATACCGGCACCGCCGCCCTTGTTGATCAGCGGGATGAACTCATCCCCCATCAACTCGTTGAACTCATCGGCGTGCAGGTTGATGGGAAGCTTGTCGGCGCTGCTGCTCGATGGGGGGAGGCCGTGGTCGATGCCGTGTTTGTAGATGTGGCCGGCGACCGAGACCAAGTCGGCGAACATGGAGTTGCCCACGGCGGCGGCCACCTCGGCATCGGTCAGCGCATCCAGGCCGACGTAAACGATGCCGCGCTTACGGATGATCTGCATCCAGTCGAAGATTGGCCGCGGGTCATCTAAATCGGTGTAGTTGGGGGCCAGCAGTTGGGCGGTCTTGCCGGTGGTGAGTTTCTCTAGCAGCGGTAGCAGTGAGGCGACAATCTTGTCGAAATAGGTACGGTCGTAACGCACAGCAGAGCGTAATCCATCCAGCACCGGATCAAATACCCGTTTTGCTGCCAGGTACTGTTCGATGGCCACTACACGCTTTTCGCGTCCCACCATATGTCGGGGAATGTTCTTCTCGGTGAGCTTGCCTTCAAGCTGGACGATCACTTCCCACGCTTTCGGGTCGGTCTTGGCGAAAAACTGCTGGGCGTATTCGATGAACAGTGCGTCGATGTTGACCACATGTCGCTGGATCTGCAGGTAGTCCGGACGTCGGCCCAGCTCGATCAGTGCCCGGGCGATGATGTTGACGAAACGCCAGGCGAACTCACGGAAGGCCGCAGAGTTGCCTTCACCACTGAGCTGCCCCGCGATGCGCGACGCCACTTCCGAAATGCGTCCGAAACGTCCCACGGCGTTGTAGCGGGCGGAGATCTCCGGCCAGCCTAGATGGAACACATAAAACTCCTTCTCCCGACCGGCCCGCTTGGCTTCGACGTACATACGCTTGAGCAAGTCGGCATCGCCTTTCGGATCGAAGACGATCACCACTTCGTGTTCGATGCGATGAATGTCCTGGGTGATGTACACCTCGGCGAGCCGGGTCTTGCCGACACGGGTAGTGCCGAGCACCAGGGTGTGTCCGACCCGTTCGCCCAGCGGCAGACTGACTTCCGTTTCATCGGGCTCGACCCCATGCAATAGTGGCGAGCCACCTACCGGGGGCAAAGGCCGCAGCGGATTGAAGGCACTGTCCCAGGCCGTGACACGGGCCAGTATCGAGAGTGGAAACGGTGCATGCTCCAGGCGCCGTTCGAGTCCACGGGCCAGGCGGTAGCTGGTCGGTTGGTCGACATAGTGGGCGACAGCCGGATCCTGGGCCTCGACCAAGCGCTGGGTGTGCAGACGGGTCCAGCGAAAGCCGCGGCCCATGAACAGACGCTTGCGGCTGACCGGAATCTGCCGACTGGTCAGCTCGTAGCGGGGTAGCCGGCGGATATTGCGCCGATAGCGCAGCACCTCCCAGGCTTGTCGCAGGCGGATAAGGCCGAACAGGGCATAGGCCAGGGCTGCAACCAGACCCATCTCGGGTGACAGGGCCACAGCCCAGGGCGAGTACACGCACAACACCGCGGCGGCGATGCAGATCGCTACGGTATACAGCTCCACCGCTGGCCGGAGCTTGGACTCCATCGCATGCTCGGCCATGACCTGACTCACTGTTCCAATGAGGTGGCGGTGATCAAGACGGGGTAGTGCTCAATCTGCAGGCGGGTGGCGATGTCGTTGCCATTGACCGGCAGGATGGTGATGTCCGGAGCGGCTGCTCGAATCCGGGCCAAATCTTCACTGTTGGCCACTTCGACGGCGAGGCCGGCCGCGCCCATTTCGTGCAGTTCAGCAGCGCGTTGACGCAGCCAAGTCAGCGACTGGGGATCGTCACCGACCAGAAAAAATGGCCGCAAGCCCGGCATGTTCAGGGCGCGAGACGTGATCTGGCCGGGGTTCAAGTGGGAGCTGCGGATGGGCAGTATCCAGGCTTCATCGGCAAACGTGGACAGGTCCGCATGCATGGCCCGATCAGGCTGGGTCTTGTTGTTTATGGGTGGCCTGGAAACTTGAAAATGGAGTCGGGTGAAGTCGCTAGGCTGATCCTCGGCAACGGTCAGTTCCGGCTGGGCGAAAGGTGCCAAGAGCAGGATGCAATAACAGACAATGGGGATTCGCTTCATGGTGGTGTGCCCTGTTCAAAGGAAATCAGCAACTGTTCGAGTCTCTGGGAAAAGCCAGCACGGTAGCGTGCTGCCGGCGCGCCTCCTGCCGGACGGTGATAGCGCCCGGCAGCTAAGACCCAATCACCGGTGGCAGCGTGATGCTCCTGCAGCAGCGCGGCGGTCACGGCGAGATTTCGGTAGGGGTCGAGGGCTTCGCAGGGACTGGAATAACGTTGTCCGTGGTAACCCAGGTTGGTTTGTCCAAGACCGACATCGACCCGCTTGGCGTCATGCAGGGCGAGCGCCTGAAGCAAGGCGTGACAGGCGGCCTGGCGAGTGGCGAAGCGGTAGGGGGTTCCGGCGATGTTCAGGGTCCAAGGCCAGGGCAGCAGTCGACCACGGACGCGGATACCGCTCTCCTGCAGGGCAATCGCGAACAGCACCGTAGAAGGGATGTCGGCGTCATGCGCCGCCAGTTGGTAGGCAGGCGGCGGAAGTTCGTCAGCCTGGACGGCGAGCACCGTCAGCATGAGCGCAATGCCACTCAGTCGAGGCGTTGCCATTGTCCATTCACCTGTTGAAATGTGGCAGGCAATGGCTCCGGGGCACCCAGGCTGAACCAGCGACCACGGTCATGGTTCAGGGTGATCTGCCGGCGTTGCACTTTGGCCGGATCGATGTCCGCTTGCCGAGCCCAGCTACGGACGCGTTCATCCTCGCCTTGGCTGCCCACCAGGTAGATATCGAATGCCGTGTCGCTGCTTTGCAGACGCTGCGCTTCGGCGGTGCACTCTGGGCAGTGGTCCTCCAAAAACAGGGCCTGGCGCGGCATGACCGATGAGCTGGCAGGGGGCGGGGACGCCATGCCCTGGATCGGCAGCAGCCTGGGAAACAGCTTGGCCCAGGCCGCGGTGTAAGCGTTTTGGTAGGCCAACTCGCGCTCAGCGCGTTTGGCTTCCAGCGCTACCTGTAATTCGGCATAGCGCTGGCGCTCTTCGTCGGTCTGGGCCTCGACCCCGAGTGCGGTCAACGGATCGAGGTTCGGGCTCCAGAAACCGCGCGGGCCGGCTTGGATCTGTTCGAAGCGCGTCCACTCCTGCTCCGTCAGACCCCAGCTCGCCGCCTGTTCAGAGTCAGAGCGCCCCAGCGGAGCAGACTGTGTGTCCTGGGTCAGTGACTGTGTCGTGACGGGGTTGCCCATCGCAGCGCCCATGGTCAGTAGCGAAGCGAGACAGACGACGGTGGGCAGTAGCGCTCTGTTCATGATCGCTTCTCAAGGGAGGTGCACGGTCTGGTCTGGCTGAGCGGCCACCGCGAAGATGGCTGAGTTCGGCTCTAGAACTTTCAGGTGCCAGGCTCCGAGCTGCTCGCCGCTATGCAGCAGCCGAACATCTATGAGAGAGCGACTGTCATGAGGTGCGACTGCCAAAAAGCGCTCACCACCACGGGATTCGACCCCCAACACCGAGAACGGTGGCGAGAGCGGGACGGGCTTGGGACGAGCGGTCTTTTTCGGTTTAGTCGCGGAAGGCGATGGCGGTGGGGGTGATGGCTGGGTCTTGTGCTCCTGGAACTGCTGCTCGACCTGTTCAAGGCGTGCGCGCAGCGCTGTCAGGTCTGCCACGGTGGCGCGGGCTGCCAGACCATCGCGCAGCTCCTGTATTTCTTGCGCCCACTGATCCAGCATCGGATCGAGGGTATTGGCCTGTTGCTCACCAGTATCGACCATCTGCTTCAGGTCTTTCAGCGCGTACTGCAGCTTCTCCTGGGCGTCCTTGAGGGCGCTTGAATCATGTTGCAGGGTGTCCAGGGTTTGTCGGTATTGCGTGTCCGTGCTCTGCAGTTCTGCCATGCGCTGGTACTGGTTATACAAACCACCGCTCAGCCCGGCGACCGCCAGGCAAAGGAGCCCGATAATGAGGGTTTGAAACGTTGAGGCTTTCATGGCCGCGCCTCCGATTGATGGGGCAAGACGGGTGTGATCAGCGCGACACCGGCATCCGTTTTCTGCTGTTCGAAGCAGACCGAACGGCTGACTTCATCGGTCGTGAGTTGCCAGGCGGGGCCAGCCAGCACTTGTAGCGCGCGGCGCAAAGGGATTGGACCAAGCCGGTAATGGGCTGCAGGCAGAGGCCGGGTAAACAGCACCTTCACCGACGCAGTAACGGGGCAGAGCGAATAGCCCGAGCGCTGCAATACGTACTGCAACGCATCCTGCACCGAGGGGTTTAGGCTGGACGGGATGTTCACTTCAATGATTTGAGCGAGAAGATCGCGTTGTTCCGTCGTGGGCTCGGTGCTGACCAGCGTATAGCGGCCATAGCGGAGTTCTGCCGGATGGCTTCCTTCGATTGGCTCCCTCGAGAGCTGGGCCCGATTGGAGCCACTGTCGATCTCTGGATTGGTCGGCAATGGGTTGGGGATTTGCGTGGTGCAGGCGCTCAACAAACCCAGCAGGCAGACAGGCGTGAAAAAACGCTCCATGGAAGAAACCTCATGTCAGATTCAGTGCAGAACCTGACATGAGGTGAAGGAGCGATTCAGTGAGAAAGTTGATTCAAGGTGGGTCGTGTTAACGCTGAACACGTTGCTATTCATCGAAAATGGCGAGCCCATCCAAGACGGTAGCGTCGGGGTCGAAGATCAACAATCGCACATCCGCCAATGCCGCCAGATACAGTACGTTGACCAAGGCTTCCGGTGTGCCTGCGTCGAGTTGCTCTTGTCTCAAGCTCGAATAACGATTGCCCTCAATGTTCAGCAAGTTCTCGTCCGTCCATGGCGTGCCGATCAGTTTGCAACCGATACCGCAGCAATCTGGCAGCGTAAAAAGCTCGAACAAGAGGCCGGTTTGCCGCGGAGCGAAGTTACTGACCCACTCTTCCAAATAAAGCATCGCTTCTTCGGGAAGGTGTGCGGTACTGATTTCCCAGGCTCGACTGTAGTTTCCCGTTTCGAAGCTCAAGCGATGGACCATGGCTTGTGCCTCTTCCAAGGAGTGCAGGTCACCGACGTGATGCCGCTCGTTGAGCATTTCGCCCATCACAGCGTAGATTACTTGGCGCACTAGCCCGGTGGACTGACAGCATTCATCCAACTCATCCGGAATGGATTGGCCTTCGATGATCAAGGCGAAATCATCATTGAACAGGCAGGGGAACAGTTGCAGCTCATTGTCGGGCAGATGGGCTTGTGAGTCGTGCACGGGTCGAAAGCAGGGAGGACAGTCGTTTTCGTAGGTGATCAGTAGCAGCCGTTCGATATGAAGGTTGTCGTAACCGCGAGCAAATGGGTTGGAGGCTGCCGGTAGGGTTGGGGCTTGGAGTGTGGGGTTCATGAGGGGGCTCCAGAATGGAAATGAACAAGGCGCCCGTAGACGCCTGTGAGGGTTAAAGCCAGCCGTATTCGGCAAGTGAGAGCGGACGACCTTCACCCACGATGAAGTGATCCAGTACGCGCACTTCGATCAAGGCCAAGGCCTCCTTCAGCCGTGCGGTCAAAACGCGATCCGCCTGGCTGGGTTCTGTGCACCCTGAGGGGTGGTTGTGAACAAAAATGGCGGCCGCAGCGTTATGCGCCAATGAGCGTTTAACGACCTGTCTGGGGTAAACGCTGGCCCCATCAATGCTGCCGTGAAAGAGGACTTCGAATGCCAGCACCCGGTGCCTGGCATCGAGAAAGATCACACCGAAGACTTCATGCTCTTGTTGCGCAAGGTGCAGTTTGAGGTATGAGGCCACAGTGTCAGGCGACGTCAGGATAGGGCCGCGGGCGAACAGTCGACGATCCAGAATATGCAGCGCTTCGTCGATCAGCTGGTTTTCTTGGACAATGCGATCAGCCTCGAAATCCGAGGTCTCAATCAGTGTGAGTTGGGTGCTCATGGCGGTACCTCCGAAGGGAACAATCAGGGGTACACGCCCGAGGGGAGTGGTATCCCCAAGGTCGGTGTGGAGTCGTGGGCGTTAGCCGATGACGCGCTGTTTACAGCCGAGTGAATCGGTGGCGTTGGCCGTGTAGGTGTGAGCCACAACCATCGCAAGGCAATAGGGAAAAGGCTATTATCCCCCAGCCAGCTTCGGGATCGAAGTCGGCACTGATGGGCATCAACCGAACCAGCCCACGGTGTATCGCGGCGATGCGTTGTTCGACCTCATCCTGCGAGTGATACAGCGATAACGTGCTGTAGTCCTCGTAAGCCGCAGCGAACAGGCAGTCGTCGCAAAGCCAGAAGGATTCCATGTTGGTTCTCCTGTGCGGATTGAAGACAAGGCGCTTGGGGGAGCGCCTTGATGAGGAACATCGTGGACTGTTCAGGCGGACTGAACGGTACGGGTGGCATCACGGCGGACCGTGCAGGGAGTGGGTGGAGACTCAGGTTCAACCCGAGCCTCTGTTGGGTTTTCGGTCTCCTCAGCTTCGGCATCAGCCGATGGTGGGGATTGCTCACTGTTTGGCGCTTGCTCAGCAGGTGCTGTTGCTTCCTGCCTGGCGGGCGCTTTGTACTCGAACGTGCCGTTGACCTTGATCCAGTCGATGAACAGCAAACGACCTTTCAGACTGGCGCCCGGTTGGCCTTGTTTATCGCCTTTCTCGTAGAGAAACGGATCGATCCACAGGTCGCCGATACGGAACGACAGCAAGACCTTTTTCTCGGCTTTGACGGCGTCCATATAGAGACGTACCAAGCGTTCAGCTTCGCCTCCAGCGACTTTGCAGTCGAAGCGGGTGTACTCCACCGCATCGGTGGCACCGTGCAGGGCTGCGATATCGCAGGCCATGAATGGCTGACCGCGACGGACTTGTACTTCACGGACACGGTTGAGGTAGCCGATACCGACGGTGTGGAGGTTGAAGTAAGTGGTCGCTTCTTGGGATTGGTTGGCGTGGGCCATGGTGGTTCTCCTGTTTCAAGGGAAAACGGCGGCGCACATTCCCTGACGGGGAAGTGAGCCCCCGTCAGGGTGGGTAAGGTGAGCAATGAACGACTCGCCACCGGCAAGCCGATGACAATCAGAACGATGCGTCTGGGAGAATAGCGGTGCAGCAGAGAAACGTCTGCGGTGGTGATCCGCAGGCATGGGGTAGTGGGCATTCATCACCGCTTAAGCGGTAACCGTGCGAGCTTCCGAACGCTGATCGCACTTGGGTAAACCACCACGAACGTGGCGTAGCCTTGAAGGTTCAAGCTACCTGGGCTGGGCTGTCAACGACAGCGAACCACGCCCTTTGTATAAGCCTGTCACAGGGAAGCGTCAAGACGCTGCAACCCGATTTTTTATGGCCGGAATACGGTGGCAGTCACTGGAATGAGAAAAAGAAGAGCTGGCCTGGTGGGTAACCAGGCGAGGAATAGAAAAGCCACCTTTGACGGTCATACGCAGTCGAAAAGCTCCTCGCAAAGCTTGATTTAACTGCGCCATGATTCACCAACCGACCCTTGTCGTGGCCTAGGTCGGAATATGCTGGCACGCATCCGCGCACAAAGGGTGCCCAGTGTTTCCCCGGCGGGCCCCGGGGCTGAATACGATCGCCGAGGCGGATGACCAGTGTTGCCTTATAGAGGCAACACTGGTCATCCGCCACCACGATCAGGTCGAGCACAAAACGGGAACGAAATCCCGCAGAGGAGAAGGCTCCGAACTCTAAGAGTCTGACCGAGCTGCCCGGAGCGAATCGGTCTTGGGTCGCCGTTGGCGATGATCCTGAGGCACTACAGCAGAGAGGGTGGGACGACGTCAAGGCAAAGTGCGCCGCGTCAAAGACCCCGGTATCGGATGAGAGTGAATGAACTCACTTGTTGGCGAGATGAGCGGCTAATTGTTCGACGGTTGCCAAGATAAAGGCACGGTCGCTTTCTTTCAGACCGTTCAGCAGACCCGCGATCATCTGGCCCTGGTCATTGGGGCGACTGCTCGACGCCGTCAGCAGTTCATCCATCCGGCAGTCGAAGATATCCGCCAGTTGCATCAGCTTGACCACGGAAAGCTCCACCACACCTCGCTCTAAACGCGATACAGCTTCGCTGCCGATCCCCAAGCGTTCAGCCACCTCTTCCTGAGTCAGATTACGCTCGCTGCGGTGCTTCGCGATCATGCGCCCGATTTGGGCTTGGGTTGGATGTTTATGTGCCAAGTGATGAGTTCTCCAGTTCAACCCGAATGGTTGAGCAAAGACCCGTTGACATGAACATCCTTGGCGGTTGAGTATCGACTTATAAGGTTGTTATATTGGCTGAAATCGCTGTGTAATGCGACGTGGCTTCTATTCCTCCAGGAATCAGAGTCCGAGGGGTCAGTGAGAATGAGCGGTCTGAAAGGGCCAAGCTGAGGAACGGTTGAGCATGGAAGAGAAGAGCGAGAACGTCATGGATCAGATCTGGGATCGAACACTGGAGCTGTTCATCAAGATCCATGATTGCCCGGATAACCCCGAACACTTCGACAACCTTGTTCATTGGCTCAACGAAAATCCTGATCACCTGAAAGCGTTCAACGAACTGGGGCAGATATGGATTTCGACAGGCATAGCCCTGGCCCGTGAAATCGGACAACCCTTAATCGACTTAGAGAGGGATCAGTCGCCGTTGATGATGCACTGACCACTACATTGACCCCAATGCTTATGTTGACCTCCAATGGCGCGTTATGGGCGAGGCGTATCTTTTTTGATCGGGGCAGTGCCCTTGCAGTCTGGGTAGCGGGAGCATGACCAGAACGGCCCTGATTTCCCCTTTCGCTTGATCATTGATGCATTGCACATGGGGCAGGTCGGCCCGGCTTTGATCGGTATCGACAAGGTGAGCGATCCATAGTGTTCGACCAATTGCGTAATCCAGTTTGCCTGCTTGGCGACGAATGCATCCAGGGTCAGACGTCCCGATTCGATTTCGTCCAGAGCCTGTTCCCAGACTGCGGTCATGCCCGGATCTGCAACCGCTGTTGGTGCCGCTTCGATCAGGGTGTGGGCCGCCGCCGAGGCCATTAAGGCGCGTTTTTTCTTCAACAAATAACCGCGATCAATCAACCCCTTGATGATGCTGGCTCGCGTGGCTTCGGTACCGATACCGGTGGTGTCCCGAAGTTTCTGTTTCAGGCGTGGATCGTTGACCAGCTTGGCCACATTTTTCATCGCCTTGACCAGATCGCCCTCAGTGAGAGGTTTGGGGGCGGCGGTGCGCATGGACTTGAGTTCGACGTCGTCCACTGCGCACTGCGTACCCTGTTGCAAGACGGGTAAGACCTGGGACTTGTGATTGGGCTCATCCTCCTCGGTGTTTTCGTAGAGCAAGCCTTTCCAGCCCTGAACCAGGATCTGTTTGCCAACAGCGGTCAATCGCTCTGCGCCACACTCCAGTTCGACCTGGGTCCGATCAAACTCATGGTGCGGGAGAAATTGCGCGAGGTAGTGGCTACGGATCAGTTCGTAGACTTGGCGCTCTTGTTCAGACATCTGCGCAAGGTTGGCCGACTCGGTGGTGGGGATGATGCCGTGGTGCGCGGTGACCTTGGCATCGTTCCATGCCCGTGAGCGCAATGATCGATCGAGGCTTCCGAGTGCGTGCCGCAGTGCGGGATCCGTTTTGAGCAGGGCATCGAATACCGCGGGTACCTCGTCGAACATACTTGCTGGCAAATAGCGGCAATCGCTGCGCGGGTAGGTGGTGGCTTTGTGGGTTTCATACAGGGCTTGGGCGATGTTCAGGGTTTCCTGCACGCCGAGTCCCAGCTTGCGCGAGCAGATTTCCTGCAGGGTGCTCAGGTCGAAGGGCAGGGGCGGCGCTTCGCGGAAATGCTCAATCTGCAATGAGAGTACCGTGGCGGTCTTACTGCAAGAGATCGCTTGGACCGTTTGACTGGCAAGCGTCTGCTGCAGGCAACGACCGGCTTCATCTTGTCCTGAGCTGGGTGGTAACCACGACGCGATGAATGGTTGCCCCATGGAGGACAGGTGCACCTCCACTTCCCAGTAGGGCACCGAGACGAAGCTGGCAATCGCACGATCCCGATCGACTACCAGACGTAAAGTGGGTGTCTGGACGCGTCCAACCGACAATACGCCGTCGTAGCCCGCCCGCCGACCAAGAAGGGTAAACAAACGACTGAGGTTCATGCCGATCAGCCAGTCGGCGCGGCTGCGGGCTAGGGCTGAGTGATAGAGCGATAAGGTCTCCTGACCAGACCTCAGCGCGGACAGTGCTTTGCGAATAGAGGCCTCGTTGAGGGCGGACAGCCAGAGGCGCTGCACGGGGCCTCGATACTCGCAGAGATCCAATAGCTCCCGGGCAATCATTTCACCTTCGCGATCGGCGTCGGTGGCGATGACGACGGTGGTGGCTTCACTGAGCAGGCGCTTGATGACTTTGAATTGCGTAGCAGTCTTGGGTTTGACCTCAACCCTCCACTGCGCAGGAATGATCGGTAGATGATCCAACGACCAGGATTTGTACTGATCACCATAAGCTTCAGGTGGGGCCGTTTCCAGTAGGTGGCCGATACACCAGGTGACGGTTGTCTCTGTCCCGATCAGGCAACCATCACCACGCCGAGTGGCTCCGAGAACCTTGGCGATATCACGACCCTGGGAAGGTTTCTCGCAGAGGAAGAGGCGCATAGAACTGCTCCGAATTGTGTTCGGAGCAGCGTTGTAGGAAACAGCAGGTGAGGAGTATGAGAAACCTGAATCGAAGGATCCTCATATTAGTCAGTCAAAGCAGCCAGGAATGGGCGAGGTTGTACCCCGTCGTATCCTGACGACAGTGCATATTCACGAGCAGAGAGTAAAAACGGCTCAGCAACTTCGCGCAAAGGCGCAATTTTTATGCCTGAAGGATGTCAGTCCGCCGGTGGCTGACCTCTGCGCTTTCTGGGGTTGGACGCAGGTGAACGTGCTTGCTCTGTATTTTGCCCGACGTGTGTCGCTGATGCCGCCGGCTCACTGGAGCGGTCCCGCATGACTACGCTGTGCACCCGGTGAGGCAGGATGCCGACTCGACGGGCTTCGATCTTGAAGGTGACCCGCGCGTTGTCTTCACTGTCCTCCCATTCATCGCGCACCGTACGACCTTCGACGAGCACGCGCATGCCTTTCTGGTACAGCGTGCTCCAGTGTTCAGCCTCGCGGTGCCAGAGCTCAACCGGCGCCCAATAGCCGCCTCGATCTTCATAGCTGCCCTCGCGTGGTACGGGGTTGTCAAAGTACACATTCAGCCGCAGTAAACGCCGTGGCTCGTCATTGCCTGAGGCGAATTCTTGGAACTCTGGCGCACTGCCGATGTTGCCTTCGCCGACGAAAAAAGTACTCATCATGATATCTCCACTGCTGGTGTGAACTGGCGCAGCAGTTGTTCGGCGCTGGCCATTTTGATCGCACAGGTTGTGGTCTGGCGGTAGAGCGAATGCACCACGCTCATCTGCAGGTTCAATGCAATGCGATCGCATTCGAAGCGGTGCAATCCCTCGCGTACGACCTGCGGCAGGGCGTTGTTGCAGACCTGGTGTTCCCAGACCGCGACCCCCATACGGGCGAAGTCACGGGTGCGCCAACGCAAAAAGGAGCTGCCCGCGCTGGTGTTCTGCAGAACCAATCGGATATCCAGCAATGAGTACGGAGGCTGTCTGGCCTGCTGCACCACAGCCTCCATCAGGTCAAATAACTGCGCCTCGATTTCCCTCGCCACCTGCGCCAGGTGCTCCAACTCCCCCTTACCCTTAAAAGGTTTTAAAAGGCCTTTTAGGGAGGCAGCGTGTTCGAGTTGTCGATAGGCATCCGGTGTCAACGCTACAAAGAGCATTGGTTGCGCCGGGATCATCGGATTCATACTTCGTCCTCTGGCTCATCCACTGTCGCAGATGCCCCTCCCGCGTCCTCTGCCAACGCGTCAGCGTCATCCACTGCCACAGCACCACGACGAATGATTGGCGGCGCGAACTGGGAGCGGCGATGACCCTCAAGAATGTCCATCGGGGGAAAACCCAGCCTCTCGATGGCCGCCAGGGCACGGGCGTTGTTCGCCACCATGTCATCACGCGTGACGCCGGCATGACGATAGCGCTGTGCCTGACCGAACAGGCTGCGAAGCAGATGGGCGCCGTCGTCGATCCAGGCTTCCATGTCGACGCGGCCAATCAGGGCTGTGTGATGGGCCAATAGGGTACGACGCACCAGGGTGTCGTAGTCGGTCAGCAAGTAGACCGCCAAAAAACCCAGCTGGCTGCCGATGTATAACGGCAAGGTGACGGGGTGGATGTTGAGGTTGTCGCCCATGTCGATCTGTGTCGGTAGGTCCTGCCTGATCCGATCCAGCTGTTGGGTCAGTTCCAGCATCCCAGCCTTGGCCTGCATCAGTTTTTCTTCGAGTTGCACCATGGCCCAGTCGGCATAGGGATCGTCCTGGGCCGCGGTTTGTTTGATCAGGTTGGTGACACTGATGTAGCCGGCCATGCCCATGATCGAGTGGACGCCTTCGCGTGCGCTTCGACCTTGCCATATACGGGCGGCGTGGTGAGTGTGCAGGGTCAGGGTGATGCTGCTGCGCAATGAACCCAGATTGAGTTGATAGTGGTCGGCCACGGTGTTGTCCTCGCATAAGCTTGGACGGGAGGGTGCGACAGATGAAAGTCAAGGGCAGCCAAAAAGCTGAATGCGGTCTATTCGGTTTGAGAGGGTTAATTTCGGAGACGTTCGTGAGTGATGTCAGTGGCATCATTTCAGGAGTGGTATGGCTGTATTAGTCAGATTGCGCAGATTCGGCCCTTTGCGATCCCACAGTAGACCTCAGTAGATTTGATGCCACTGGCATCAAATCTACTGACGTCCAGGGCGTTTACCGCGCAGTTGGCGTAGCTCATTCAGACACGCTTGGGCGAGGGCGGAGGCAGGTTCGCCCTGTTTTCGGGACGGACGTGACGGTGCTGTGAAGGGCGTTTCTGCAACGTATGAGGGCGCTGTCTGACCTGCCCAAGGACGAAAATCCCCGTTCAGTGCGCGCTGGATCAGACCCATCAGATACGCCGCTGGCTTGCGGATACCTCCTGCCGTACAGCGTGCACCCGCTTCGTTGAGCACCGCCTGACGATCCGCGGGTTTGAGCTTGTTCAGCGCCACGGCGACGGCCTGACGCTCGCTTGGACTCAGGTGCAGCGGATCGGGCCAGTGCAGGTTATCCACCGCCGGGGTCGCGCGCGGTACAGTACAAGTACTTTCTTTTAATACAGTACAGGCGGCGTTCGGATTCCGAACTGCGCCGGAAACATTGGCGTTCAGGCCTGGTTCGGAATCCGAACGAGGTCCCACACGATTCCGAACGAGGTGATCTTCCCCCAGTTCGGAATCGTGCATGCTGGCGTCGATTGCCTGATCTAATCCTTGCTGCATCCAGTGTTCGCCCAAACTATCGAGCCGTGTGGGTAGCTGACCTAAATCGATACGATTGTCCTGGCGAACTTCTTCCAGAACATGCTGAGCGACAATGCGTACAGCCTTGGTCGCATGACCGAGGGCATGTCCGACGAGTTCGAGGTAATCCTGATCCAGTTCCATGGCTTCGACGGGGGTTAACGGCTCATCGTGCAGGACGTACAGAGAACCTTGCAGGCGCCCGCTGAGCTGATCGCGGCCACGACTCACCAAGCTGAGCCAGCGGGTTAGTCTGAGCATGGTCAAGACGCGAGCGATGGTTTCACGGGAGGCTGACGCACCGTAGGGCACGCTCGACAGGTAAGGCTGCAAATCTTCATAGCGCTGTGTGACCACGCCCTGACCTTGCAGCATGAGTCGAAACACTTGCCAGGCATTACGTTCCAATGGCGTCAGTCGATGATCCAACAGCAGCCGACGCGGCACGACTTCGTGTGATTGGCCACTGAACAGAAAGCCCGCTTGTAGAGCCTGGTTGGAGGGATGTTCAGTGGTAGGGCGTGCGGGCCAGCGTTCACTCAGCTGCTGGGTGCATTGCTGCAGGACACGCTGCCAGCGACTGGAAGGGGCAGTGTTCATGTTCCATTGCTGTACTGGTCAATCTGCTGCCAAACGATGGTCAAGCTGATCTGTTGCTCTTCGGCCAGCATCATCATGGCGTCGAGCTGATCCTCGGTACCGTCTTGAGCGCGTAGCTGGCACCATCGCTGCCAGAGGGCATGTTCCTGCGCTTCGCTCAAATGCTGAGGGCGGCCCTTGCGGGTTTCTATCTTGAGCAGACGGCGGCGCAGGGCGGTTTCCGAATGCGCCAAGCCGAAGCACTGGTACATGATGGTGCTGCTGGCACCGAGCTTGAGCGCGCGGTTGATCAAGCGCTCGTTCTGCTCGTCGCGTTCGGCTTGCTCGATCAACCGATGCAGCACCGGCGAGTCGATCTTGACTTCGACCCAAGACACTGTGGCATGGGCCAGGCGCGACAGCGTGGTGGGCGGTAAGGATTGCAACAGGTAGATGTCGTCCTCACCCAGTCCGAGTGCTTTGCAGCGTTGTAGATTACCCAGGCGCAGCTCATGCAGTACCTGAGTCAGCATGGCCTGGTTGAGCACATTGAAGGACAGGTTCATGGCAGCTCCTTCGGTGAGTCATCTTCAGGGGTAAGCGTTAAGTCGATCAGGCGACGGGCCAAACGAATTAGCCGATACAGCTTGATGAGCAGACTGTCGGGTAGTCGCTCCAGTCCCACATCCATGGCAGGACGATCTGTGAGCGGAAGTTGGTAAACCCCCAGCAACAGCTGGCCGAACAGGGCGGAGGGCAGTTGCTTGCGATCCTCCCAGTTCACTTCATCTTGAGCGCGCAGCAGGGCCATGAGCAGTAGGTGAACGCCGGTTGCGCGAGGCGCTGCAAGATCAACTCGCTCGATGTTGAGGACAAAGCCCAAGCCAAGCTGCTGATCGATGATGCTCTCGGGATGTCCGGCATAGGCCGCCATTTCCCGTGCCAGTCCGGCGATGGCTAAACGCAGTTGTTCGGGGCAATCCAGTGCTGGTGCAATGGTCCAGAGGTCGTTGGTCGTGCAGCCCTCGACGCTCGGTGCTGTTTCGGTGGCGGTTTCGCGATCGATCTGCTCGCGAATCTGTTGAACGCGTGACGGAGGGCTGACCGTTGATATGACATTCGTTTCGGGCGGTGTGAGCAGCTCCTCTCGCGCTGTTTCGGTCTGGGTTCTGGTCTCAGTTGATTTGGGATGGGACTCGGAGGAGGGCGGTCCTGCCGTGGCTTCATCAACGCTCGGCAGATGGCTGTTCTCCGAGGGCGTGGTGACGACAACGCCAGGCGTTGGGATGACCCGTTGGGTATCGCTCAGCTCCAGGGCCAACATACGGTAGGACTGTCCGAGTAAGCGGCTCATG
Source organism: Pseudomonas sp. GW821-FHT07B01 (assembly GCF_059419065.1). Classification (NCBI taxonomy): domain Bacteria; kingdom Pseudomonadati; phylum Pseudomonadota; class Gammaproteobacteria; order Pseudomonadales; family Pseudomonadaceae; genus Pseudomonas; species Pseudomonas sp. GW821-FHT07B01. Next base: position 73,736 of record NZ_JBWKRA010000006.1, read on the forward strand.
CGTTCGAGCAGTTCATCCTGGATTTGCTCAAGATCGAAGGCCTCGGGTTCGGTATCGAAGTAGCCCAGGGTGTCGAACCAAAACTCGGTGAACGCAACGGTGGCGGTTGGATAACGGTTCCAGGTTCGCTCTGCCTGGCTACGCAGAGCGATCAGGCGTTCGATTTGGGGCTTACCTAGTCCGGCGTACAGGGTTTGCGGAATGGCGGGCAGTAGGTGTTCAAGGGTGTCGAGCATCCGGCTGATGTGCGACTGCGAAATGGGATAGCCTCCAGCGGCAAGACGTCGTGCCAACTCACGTTGCGAGAGTACTGCTCCCTCTGCTTCAAGCATGGCTTTGAGTTTGGCCACCGCCAACGCACGTTCGATGAAGGTGAGTTGGCCGTGCAGATCGCTTTCGGCCAGATGGCCGAGGAGGGCGGTGATTTCATTGGTCCAAGGTCGGAACAGGCAATGAATGCGGAAGAAACGCTCGTCGCGGGTTTCCTGCCACAGCTCGCCGAGAATCGCCAAGCGCGTATTACCGCCGTTGCGGATGATGAAAGAGGTTTCTCCGGGGCGGCGGGTAATCGGCGGTGGTTGATCCAGCCCACGTTCACGGATGGAGGCCTTGATATCGTCATACAACGGATTACGAATGAAGCGCGGGTTGTGTTCGTAGGGCCGCAACTGCTCCAGAGTGACCAGCATCGGCGTGTCGATGAGTGGATCGGACAGCCGCTCCAGTTCTGGACCGCGAGGGAAGTGGTCCTGGTGCAGCTTGTCGGTGATCTGCTCCTGACTGAGCTTCTTCATCGGAACAACCTCGGTTAACGCCGGTTGCGCAAATGGTCACCGGTCTCGAACTTGACGATCTCGGCAGTCCCCGAATTTTCGAAATGTTGGGAAAGTTCTGCGAGGAACCAGCCCATGGCCGAGCGGCCACCCTGCAGGCGAAAGACCACGGTGCAGTACTCCTCGCAAGGTGGGTGGTGTATTCGAATGGATGGCTGAACGATGATGTGAGGCTGATCCAACATCACAAGACTCCTTGCCAAACGCTGTTGGCCTCAAGGTCGAACAAACCTAATGACTGGGTGAGAAATGCGGGCTTGGTGATTTGTCTCACTGAACCTCCGCGCATCTGGTCACCGTAGAGATCGCTTCGCGCCATTCCGGAAACAACTCAATGGCCAGCGCTTGCATGGTTTCCAGCGCTGATGGCGAGCGTCGTTCCCGTGGCCGGCGTGTCTCGATTCGGTGGACCGGTAGGCCGAGTGAAGCGGCATTGAGATACGCCACTCGGTCTGGAACGACGGTGTCTAGCACCGAGATGTTGGTAGCCCCAGCGAAGGTCTCGCGCAGGCCACGGATGATCATTCGTGTGTCTACCCGGATGCTATTTACCTGGTTCAGCAGCAGTCGCAACGGTGGCGGTGGAATGCCCAGGTGGCGGAACGGTTCGAGTTCACTCAACAGTCTCAAGGTGCCGCGGCGCAGTTCGCGGGCGGCGAGCATTTCCGGCGTGATAGGAGAGAGCGCTAGATCGGAGGCCAGAATGGCCATCTCCAGTAGAACGCTGCGTGCGCCTTGGGTGTCGATCAAAAGCAGGTCGTAACTGGGGCGGAAACTATCGAGCATGTTATGTAACCGCAATCGCCCGTCGGGGGCGTGCAGCAGTAATGTACTCAACTGGCCTTGAGCGTCGTTGGAGATGATCAGGTCGAGTCCCACAACCACGGTCCTGGAAACAATCTGCGCAGGCGTTGTTAAGTTGAGTGCAATGAGTTCGTACGCGCCAGCAACAGCTTTCTGGCTCAAGGCGTAATAGCTGGAGAGGGTGGGTTGGCTATCCAGATCGAGCAGTAGGACGCGTAGACCAGCATCCGCCAGCAGACCGCCAAGATTGGCCGCTACTGTGGTTTTGCCGACCCCACCTTTGGTGGAAAGCACCGTGACCACACGCATGAAATCAGGCCTGCTGGCCTAAGCGTTCAGCGACCCACTGTTCAATCTCCAGCGAGTCCCAACCGACCGCACGCAGTCCGATGCGTTTGGCTTGAGGGAATTTACCTTCTTTCATCAGGTTGTAGATGTGCGCGCGTTTGAAGCCAGTTTTTCGCTCCACCTCGTCACGCCGCATGATATGACGTTCGATCTGTGGTTGAGGCATTTCCGCGATGGGGAAGGGGTGGCTGGACATGCTGGTCACTCCTGACGCTAATTGGCGCGTGGTGGGAAGTGACCTGAAGTGAATAGCAGAAAAGCGAGCGAGTCATTGCACTGCAATCGATTGCGCTGCATTGCAATGACTTGGCTCAGGTGGTTTTTTTGAGAGCGCGTTTGGCTGCAGCGAACTTTTTATCCAACGTTCGTTTGCTGAGACCGGGAATATCACTGTGGCGCGCGGTCAAAGCATCGACGATTGCGGCTTGGCTCTTGAATACGGAAAGAGGTTTACCTGCGGGCGACACGTCTAAGACAGTGTTGACCAAGGCACCGATGATCTGCAGGTAAGTATGTTCACTACGATCGCTGAGCTGTCCTTGCGTTTTTACCAATATTTTAAGACTTTCCTGCTCAAGGCCCAGCGCCTTAAGGTCAGTTTCGACAGCTTGTAGCTGCCGTTGCAGAGCATCGCGCTCTCGCAGGAGGGCATCCCGTTCGGCCTGGAGGGCAAAATAAACACCCAGGCTGATTTTATCCTGAGCGTCATCGCGCGAGTTGAACAGGAAATCGGGCCGCTGATCGGGATAGTAGATTTGCATCCAAAGACGTAAATCGGAGTGTCTAACAGTCAGCAGAGTGGGCTCCACAGGGGTACCCAGGGGGACCGAAATGCCGAAGGAACCATACGGCAACTCTCCATTGTGAACGGCATCATAGATTTTGTCAGTATTGGCCTGTAGGCACGGCCATTGAGGAAACAGATTCCTGAGCTTTTGCGGGCAAGACCAAGCCGCTTGCACGATCTGCGCTTCGTAACGAATGAGGTTGCACCAACGCAATGCTGCGTCGATGGGCCGATAGGAGATTTTAGCCTGGGGGTTAAAGTTATTTGAAGACATGTGCGAACGGACCTCCATTTCCAATGGAAAGGGCCTCTCGCACATCCCTATTTTTTTGACTGCCTGCTGGGAGAACTGCCGGTAGTATTCATTGGGACCTTCTGCTTGATGAGCTCATTCCATCTATCCAAATTCAAAAGTGGTGCCCTTATTTTTTAAAGGTTTTCTCCCAGGCAGACAGGACAGGATCACATCGCAGGGATTTGCCATTGATTTTTCGGCTAATCGCGACATTAGATCCACAAGGGGGACCGTCATTTTGATTATGGGTTCATGCCGCCAGTCGCAATTTCGTGGGGCAGAAACGACCAACGCGCAGATCCTTCTGCTTAAAATACGACGGCCTCGTTCTTTGTGATACGTCGCGCGTACGGATGATCAAGAACAACGGTATATCGGGTAATGACCGGTGCCGACCTATACAGCAGACTTCTCTCCAGACGCCGTCAAGCCAGACGGCTCGCAGCACAAGAATAACAATGCGCAGAGGAGCCACCATGTCGGGCATCGATACCCTTGGCTACATAGGATTTACTGCACGCGATATCGGAGCGTGGAAGAAGTTTGCGCCCGAGGTGCTGGGTTTGCAGATCGGTCAGGAGTTGGAGGACGGCACATTGGTGTTGCGCGCTGACCTCCACCAGCGTCGAGTCATCATTCATCCTGGCGATCATGACGATGTCGCTTATGTGGGTTGGGAGTGTCGCGGCAGCGAAGACCTACACAACGTGCGGAACGCTCTGCGTGTTGCTCGGATTCCCTTCGAGGAAGTACCCAACGAGGTAGCGCGAGCGTTAGCCGTTCGGGAAATGATTCGCTTCCGTGATGTCGATGGCGTGCTGATAGAAGCCCATTACGGACCTACGATACTTGCCAATCAGCCATTCGTGTCGCCGGTCGGTGCACGACCATTCCTGACTCAGGAACAAGGTCTGGGACATCTGGTGCTCTCGACCACACAGTACTCGGCCCAAATCGAATTCTATGAAAAGGTGCTGGGCTTCAAGCGCACCGACTCATTGATCATTCCAGGTGTCAACTGCGAAGCGATGTTCATGCGGGTGAACGAACGTCATCACTCCCTCGCCATCGTCGACATGCCGCCAACCCATGGCCCACGCCTGCATCACATTCTTCTGGAAATGAACTCGCTCGACGAAGTGGGTTTCGCCTATAGAGCCGCGCGCGTGCAGCCGGCGCCCACATCCTTATCGATCTTGGACGGCACGTTAACGACAACATGTTCTCGTTCTACGTCCTGACGCCGTCTGGCTGGTCAGTGGAAATCGGTTGGGGTGGCATCCAGATCGACGACGAAACCTGGCACGTGACCCATTACCCCACCAACAGTAGCTGGGGACACGAATTCCACATGCCAGCCCAGTTTCAAGCGCCCAAGTAACGAAGGATGACCACCATGACTGTTCATACAGCTGAAACCACTTCACGTTTCATTGAAGTTAATGGCCTCAATATTCATTACCACGACACCGAGGTAGGCGACCGCGTGCTGGTGATGCTGCACGGGGGAGGGCCGGGGGCGTCGGCGTGGAGCAACTACCGGACCAACCTGCCAGCCTTCGCTGCCACTTACCGGGTCATCGCCTTCGACGCGCCGCACTATGGCGAATCGGACAAGCCCCTCAGCGCCTACCAGGACACGGACTTCTATACGGAAGTTTTTGCCCAAGCGCTCGACAAGCTAGGCGTGAAACGGGCCGACTTTATCGGCAATTCCATGGGCGGCACGATCTCCATGACCATGGCGATGAAACGCCCCGATCTGGTCGCAAAGTTGGTGCTCATGGGGCCTGGCGGTTCGCCGACAATGTTTACGCCGATGATGACCGAAGGCATCAAGATCCTGGGCGCCTTTTATCAAGGCGAAGGTCCGACCCGCGAGAAGCTCGAAGCAGCGGTACGCATCGCATCATGGTGTACGACCAGTCGATGGTGACGCCTGAACTGATCGAAGCGCGTTATCAGGCGGCTACCCATCCGGATCTTCTCAAACCGCGCGAGTGGAAGGGGCATCCGATGCTCAATCTGTGGGAGCGCCTGGTTGGCTCGCCATTGCAGAACTCCACGCTGCTGATTTATGGCAAGGAGGACCGTGTCATCCCGTGGGGCACCAGTTTGTTGCTGATGCGTTTGTTGCCTAACGCGAGTCTGCACGTATTTCCGCAATGCGGCCATTGGGCGCAGTTGGAAAAAGCCAGTGAGTTCAACACACTGGTACATGGTTTCCTGGAGCAGAGCGATGACTGACCATTCCTCTTTGGCTCAGCGTCTGCGTGCCGCCTATGAACAGGGCCCTATCGCACCGCTGCGCGACGGCCTCGCTCCCGATGACGCGACAGGCGCGTATGAGGCGCAGGCCATCAACACTCGCTATTGGGTAGAGCAGGGGCGCCGCATCGTGGGCCGCAAGGTGGGCCTGACGTCCCTGGCTGTGCAGAAACAGTTCGGTGTGAACCAGCCGGATTTCGGCGTTCTGTTCGAAGAAATGCAATTGATCGATGGCGGGGTGCTCGACCGCGACGTTGATGAAACCTGGGATAACCCCCGGCGCAAAGCGCACGCCGAAGTAATGGTGACCCTGCAGCAGTTCGACCTGCTGCGCCTCCAGCGGGGTACCACAAATCCTCACACTTGGGCGCGTGGCGTCACAGTCGAAAACGATATCCACGCAGCCGTCCGGCACCGCCAGCAGATCAGCCGAGTGAGCGACATCGAAGGCGTAGAAATGCGAAGTCGCCGGGTGCTCGGAAGGCATTACCGAATACCGTGAAGAGTTGAGTACGAACCAGGGTTGTTCGTAAGCGGTTTGCCGCAGCGGCGGTGAACACAGGTTGGGCATGGCCGGACCTTGACGTGGTATATGCGGGAATATTCACGCATTTATCGCGCCAACTCTGCGGGCGGGGACGAACCTTGATGTCCGAAATTTACAATACCGCCATGAAACACTCACTGATACTCGACCTCGATAGCGTGGGAGCAGTGCCTACCGCAGCGACTTCATCTTCAGTCGAGAATAATAATGTCCACTACCACAAAAATTGACTTCATCTATCTGTCCGAGCAGGACATGATCCGCGCAGGCGTAACCGACATGCTTGCCTGTGTGAATACCATGGAAGAGATGTTCGGCCTGCTCTATAGCGGCGACTACCGCATGGCGGGGCCAAACAACGATTCTCACGGCGCGATGGTGGTGTTTCCGAAGGATTCGCCTTTCCCGAACATGCCCAAGCCCACCGCTGACCGCCGCATGATGGCGATGCCGGCCTACCTGGGCGGCAGCTTCTGCACCGCAGGCGTCAAATGGTATGGCTCCAATATTGCCAACCGCGAAAAAGGCCTGCCACGTTCGATCCTGATGTTCACCCTCAACGATCCCGACACCGGCGCACCGTTGGCGCATATGTCTGCCAACCTGCTGTCGGCCTACCGCACCGGCGCGATTCCCGGCGTGGGCGCGCGCCACTTGGCACGCAAGGACTCGAAGGTGGTCGGCCTGCTCGGCCCCGGCGTGATGGGCAAGACCACGCTCGCCGCATTCATCGCCGTTTGCCCGCAGATCGATACCTTGAAGATCAAGGGCCGTGGCGAGAAAAGCCTGAATGATTTTATTGGCTGGGTGAAGGACACCTACCCACAGGTGACCACGATCACCGTGGTCGACAGCCTCGAAGAGGTGGTCCGTGGTTCCGACCTTGTTACTTATTGTAGCTCCGGTGAGACAGGCGACCCCTCAAACTACCCAATTGTGAAGCGCGAGTGGGTCAAGCCGGGTTGCTTCATGGCCATGCCGGCATCCTGCTCGTTGGACGAGGGGATGGAACGCGCCGACGTGCGCAAGGTGCTGGACAACACCGGCCTCTACGAAGCCTGGTTCGAAGAATTGCCCAAGCCTGCGCACCACTGCGTGCCGGTGATCGGCGTGCGGTTCATGGACATGATCGCCGAAGGCACGATGCAGCCCGAAGAACTCGAAGACATCGGCAAGATCGTCGCCGGTGATGCCCAGGGCCGTCGCAACGATGAAGAGATCATCATCATGTCGGTGGGCGGCATGCCTGTGGAAGACGTGGCCTGGGGCACCGTGGTGTATCGCAATGCCGTGGAAAAAGGCATCGGCGTGAAGCTCAACCTGTGGGAAACCCCCGTCCTGCGCTAAGCCATCCTTTAACCCACTGAAGAGACTTACGACATGACCAAAATCATCAAGCTCAAGACCGGCTCACCCTTTGAAGACCAGGCCAGCTATTCGCGCCTGGTAGTGGTGGACAACTGGATCTATGTGTCCAATACCGCCGGGCGCAACCCGCAGACCAAACTGATCCCGGAGGACATCCTCGAGCAGACGCACCAGGTGTTCGCCAACATTGAAACCGCGCTGGCCGCCGTCGATGCAAGCCTGGCCGATGTGGTGTGCTCGCGGGTATTTATCCAGGACCCCAAGGACGTGCCGGCGGTGATGGGCCTGATCGGCGAAAAATTCCGTGGTGTCGACCCGGCCAGTACCGTCACCTGCCCGCCGTTGGGTTCGACGGTTTACAAGGTGGAGCTGGAAGTGACGGCGTATCGCAACGCCTCCAAGGCCCAGGTCGAAGTGATTCGCCTGTCGCAATAACCCGTCCTGCGGCCGCGCCCTCGCGCGGTCGACCTCTATAGTTTTGCGAGTCTTGATCATGGCCCCGACTATTGCGCCCGTGAATACGTCCACCGAATTTCCCTCCACGACCGCCGTCGTCATCATCGGCGGCGGCATCATCGGCTTGACTGCCGCACTGACACTGGCCGAACGCAATATCCCGGTGGTGGTCCTGGAAAAAGGCCGTATCGCCGGCGAGCAGTCTTCACGCAACCTGGGCTGGGTACGCAAGACCAGTCGCCACGCTCACGATATTCCGCTGGCCCTGGCCGCTGACCGCTTATGGGCGCAAATGCCCGAGCGCATCGGTGCGGATGTGGGTTATCGCCAGGAAGGCATCATGTTCGTCGCCGGCAACGAGGCGCAAATGGCGATGCATGAAAGTTGGCTCAAATCGGTCGAGCACCTGTCACTGGATTCGCGGTTGCTGAGCAACCGCGAAATCGCACAGAAAGTGCCGGGCGGCGCGGGTGAGTGGGCCGGCGGCATCTACACACCATCCGACGCGCGCGCCGAACCGACCCTGGCCAGCAGCGCGATCGCCAAGGCCGCCATGGCCCTCGGCGTGGTGATCATCGAGCAGTGTGCGGTGCGCACGCTGCAGATGTCCGCCGGCAAGGTCAGCGGGGTGGTCACTGAAAAAGGCGAGATCCGCTGCGACCAGGTGTTACTGGCTGGCGGCATGTGGTCGCGGCGATTCCTGGGCAACCTCGGGGTGTCGTTGCCGACCCTGGCCTTGACCTGTTCGGTGTTGCGCACCCATCCGATGCTGGGCCCCACCGAGATTGCCGTGGGCGCGCCGGACTTTTCGTTTCGCAAGCACAAGGACGGCGGCTTCATCATTACCCAGCGCGGCAAACTGGATGCTTTCCTGACCCTCGATCACCTGTTGCTGGCCAAGCAATATATGCCGCAATTTCGCGCGCAGCGCAGCGTATTGAACGTGTCACTGGGCAAGTATTTCTTCAATGACCTGGCGCTTTCGCGACGTTGGTCGGCCGACAGTGTCAGCCCCTTCGAACGCCTGCGCGTACAGGCCCCGGCGGCCAACCCGCGGCTCAATAACGACGCGATGAACAACCTCAAGGCGGCCTGGCCGGTGTTCGAACAAGCCAGGATTGCCCAGGCCTGGGCGGGCACGATCGATGTGACGCCGGATTCGAACCCGGTGATCGGGCCGGTCGCCCAAATCCCGGGCCTGACCGTGGCCACCGGTTTCTCCGGGCATGGCTTCGGTACCTCGCCGGCGGCCGGCCACTTGGCCGCCGATATGGTCAGTGGGCATACCCCGATCATCGACCCGAGCCCTTATCGGTTTGATCGTTTCTAGGTCGCATGCACCGCGACAGTCCCAGAAAAACGGTGTTTCTCCTTTACTGAGCGGCGGAGCCAGGCAATGTCCCCAGACAGCATTTTTTTCACCAATCGCGCAGGCTTGCGTCTGCATTTTCTACGCTGGGGCAAGCCGGGCGGCGTGCCCTTGGTACTGCTGCATGGTTTGCGTGCTTATGCCCAGACCTGGGAGTCGCTGGTAGAAGCGCTGGGCGATGGCTATTGCATCTATGCCCTGGACCAGCGCGGACGCGGGCTGAGTGACTGGGCACCGGCCGCCAGTTATCACACGCAGTCCTATGTGGAAGACTTGCAGGACTTTGTCGCCTATGTCGGCTTGCAGCGGTTCGTGTTGCTGGGTCACTCGCTGGGGGGGCGCCAACGCATTGGAATACGCACGGCAGCACCCGGGGCGCTTGATTGGCCTGATCATCGAAGACATCGGGCCAGGTTCCTCCAGCCAGGGCGACGGTGCGGCGCGCATTCGCCGCGAGATGAACCAGACCCCGTTGCGTTTCGACAACTGGGACGCCGCCCGTGCGTTCTGGCAGGCGTCGCGTCCTGGCTTGTCGGCGCAGGGCCTGGCGTCGCGGCTGGCGCACTCGATGAAGGACAGCGCGGGTACGATCACCTGGCGCCACGATCAACAAGGCATCGCCGAGGCACGCCTGAGCATTGAGCCTACCGATCTGTGGCCGGCGGTACGCGCCCTGGATTGTCCGACGTTGTTCATTCGCGGTATGCGCTCGGACTTTCTGCCGGCGGCGACGCTGCAAGCCATGCGCGACAGCAATGCGCACGTGCGCACGGCCGAAGTCGCGGACGCCAGCCACTATGTGCATGACGACCAGGGTGAGACGTTCAACCGGCTGGTCACCGCATTTCTTGACAGCCTCGCGATCCCCGGCCGATGAAACCGCGGGCGCGCTTGATTGTGCTGCTCTCATCCCTGACGGCCTTCGGGCCATTTTCGATTGATACTTACCTGCCCAGCTTCCCGCAAATCGCCGAGGACCTGTCGACCAGCACCGCGCAGGTGCAACACACCATCAGCGCGTTTCTCGCCGGGCTGTGCCTGGGCATGTTGTGCTACGGTCCGTTGTCCGACCGCTACGGCCGTCGCCCGTTGCTGCTCGGCAGCCTGGTGCTGTACGCGGCTGCGACCCTGGGTTGCCTGTTTGCCGGTAGCGTCGAGCAACTGATTGCCTGGCGCTTTTTCCAGGCGCTCGGCGGCGCGGGTGCGCTGGTGCTGGCGCGCGCCGTCGCCCGGGACAGGGTAGGCCTGGCGGAGGCAGCCAAAGTGCTGTCGTGGATGCACGTTCTGACGATGATGGCGACACTGGTCGCGCCGATGATCGGCACTTGGCTGGTGTTGATCCAGGGTTGGCGCACGATCTTTGCCACCTTGTTCATCCTGTCCAGCCTGTGCCTGCTGCTGGTGGCCCTGACCCTGAAGGAAAATCTGCCGGCGCAGGATCGCGGGGCGTCCGTTGGGGCGGCCTTCGCGGCCTACCTGACCATCGCCCGGCAACCCAGGGCGATGGCGCTGATCCTGTGCATGTCCCTGGGGTTTGGCGGCATGTTCGCCTTCATCACTGCTTCGCCTTTTGTGTACGTCGTGTATTTCGGTGTCTCGCCACGGGTGTTCAGCGCATTGTTCGCCCTGAACATCCTCGGCATCATCCTGGTGACCTTTATCAACGCGCGTTGGGTGGGCCGTTTTGGGCCGCAACGCATGCTCGGCGTGGGGGCGGTGCTGGTGAGCGGGGCAGGGTTGGCGCTGATGCTGGTCGGGTATACCGAATGGGGCGGGCTGACGAGCATCGTGTGTTGCATGGTGCTGTACATGGGCGTGACCGGTTTGATCGGCGCCAATTGCATGGCCAGCCTGATGATGCTGTTTCCGCGCCAGGCCGGTGCGAGCGTGGCGCTGGGGGTTTCGGTGCAATTCGCCACAGGGGCGTTGGCCAGCCTGTGGGTCAGCCATTTGGCTGATGGCAGCGCCTGGCCGATGTGTTGGGTGGTTGGGTGTTGCGGGATGGGCTCGTTGGTCGCTTATTGCGTGACCCTTCGCACACCTGCCCGGGCGGTTGCCGTGACGGCCGTCGTTAAGCAAACGTGAGCCGCAGTTAAAAAGCCAGGATATTCAAATGAAAACTACAAAAATAAATCCGATCGATACAACCTCCGTCTATGTGTGTGCAGGCTTGGTTTCGGGTGCAGGTGCCTTGTTATTGAACGTGCTACCTGTGCTGTTTGGCGCGTTTGCCGAGCGTTTCGGGCTCGGCGAGCACCAACTGGGCAACCTGGCCATGGCCATGAACCTGGGGTTTGGCGCATTCGGGCTGGCGTCCCTGCTGTGGATTCACCGGCTCAGTTGGCGAGTCATATCGGCACTGTCGTCGGCGCTGGTGGTGGGCGCGCTCGTGTTTGTGCTGCGCGATCCTTCCTATGAAGCGCTGCTGGCGATCATGGCTCTGGCGGGCGCCGGTACCGGGGCCTTGTACGCCCTGGCGATGACGATCTTCGGTGACAGTTCGCAGCCTGAACGAGCGTTTGGTTTCAAGCTAGGTATCGAGACCGTGCCGGGCGCCTTCCTGCTCATCGTGCTACCCGTGGCGGTGGCGCCGGTGTGGGGCTTTGAAGGCATGCTGATCACCATCACCATCACCATCACCATCACCATCACCATCACCATCGCCATGGTGGTGATGGGTATCCTTCCGCTGCCTTGGGTGCCGCGCCGTAGCGAGCGACACCTGGAAGCGTCCGGTACCGCCGTGCGGATTGCCAGCGCCGAGAGTCGCACCATCGTATGGTTGAGCCTGGTGGCCAGCCTGGTTTTCCTGACCGGCATCATGTCGGTGTGGGCGTTCCTGGAGCTTATGGGCAAAAAGACCGGCTTGGCCTCCGACACCATCGGCATGGTGCTGGCGCTGGGTTTTCTGATCAATGCCGGCGGCGGCTTCATCGCCTCGGCGATCGGCTTGAGGGTGGGACGCTTCATGCCGGTGGCCGTGATTATCCTCGCCGAGTTACTGGGTCTGGTGGCACTGGCGCAGTTTTCTTCCCTGACGACCTACGTCGTAGGCGTTATTTGCTTTCTCTTTTCGATCGGCTTCGTGCTGGCTTATACCTTCGGCGTCATGGCTGAGTTCGACCTGTCGGGCAAGCTTGTCGCGCTGGGCGCGCTGTGCCTGTCCCTGGGGGCGGCGTTCGGGCCAGCCATCGGTGGGTTGCTGATCGAGGCATTCGGCTACTCGGCGGTGTTGGTGTTCTCGGGCGCCTGTTCGGTGGCGGTGCTGGTCATCTATGGCGCGGCCGTGTTGAGAGCCCAGTGGGCGTTCCAACGCATGCGGGCTTCGGGTACCGCCGTGATGTCCGGGTTGTGAGCGAGTGAAGAGGGGGAACACCCATGCGTGGTCAAGCGTTGTCGATCTGGAACGAATGTGTGCGCGCGACCTGCGGTCGTTTCGACACGCGCTATGACCATTGCCAGAGCCTTTTCATCGGGGAAATGCAACAGACGCTGGTGGGCACCACGGCGGTCGCCCACATTCGCAGCAATGCCAGTGTGATTGCCAAGGCCGCTCGCTCAAGCGGGCGCAGCTCATCGGCCCGGTGTTTTCTTGTGTTGCAACAGCAGGGCTCGATGGTCATTGAGCTGGGCGACAAGGTGCTTGAACTGCACGCAGGTGACCTGGCTTTGCTGGACTTTTCCGGTGCGGTGAAAATGACCCCCAAGGGGTTGTTCGCCCATGTGTCGATCCCGTTGCCGTGTGAGTTGCTCAAGGGGCTGGACCGTAGCCGCTTCGGCAAGCTGTCGACCACGGGGGTGTGTGGCCAACTGCTTGGCACGCTGGTACGACAGGTCGCTGCGGGTGAGCTGGCCCAATGGTCTTGCCCGCAGGATGGTGATGGTCTGCCAAGGGCGCTGGTTGCCTTGCTGGCCTCGGTGTTGGAGTACCGTGCGAGCGACCATTCGCCTGGGTGGCAGCTGCATGAAGTGCAATCCGTCATCCAGCAGCGGCTTGATTCACCCTGGCTGTCGCCGGCGTCGCTGGCCGAAGAGCTGGGCAACTCCAGCCGTCAGCTCTACAGGTTGTTTGAGGCGAGTGGCGACAGTGTCTGCCGCTATATTCTGCGTGAGCGGCTGTTGAAGGCCGCGCAGGACCTTCGCGATCCCGTTTGCGCACAGCGCTCGATCACCGATATCGGCAGCTATTGGGGCTTTGCCGATTCGGCGCATTTTTCCAAGACGTTCAAGAAGCAGACGGGGCTGACACCCAGCAGCTATCGGCGCCGCGGGCACTGAGCCTGGTTACGGCGTGGGAGCAGGCTCCCTCGCCACAGATCCGATGTGGTCAATAGCGGATGATCACGGATTTCAGCTCGGTGTAGTCGTCGATAAACGCACTGCCGAATTCACGCCCCATGCCAGACGCCTTCATCCCGCCAAACGGCACGCTCGGGTCGACAAATGTGTGCATGTTGACCCACACCGTACCCGCCTCGATTCGCGGGATCAGGCGCAAGGCCCTGGACAAGTCGTTGGTCCAGATACTGGCTGTGAGGCCGAACGGGCTGTCGTTCATCAAGGTGACCAGTTCTTCTTCATCGTCGAATGCCAGCACGCATAACACTGGGCCGAAGGTTTCCTCATGCAGCAGCGGATCATCCTTGCCGTTGGCGATGATCAGCGTTGGTTCCACGTAGTAACCGGCACGGTCCACGGCACGCGCACCGCATACCACCTGGTTGCTCTGCAGGGCACGGTCGAAAAAGCCGAGGATCTTGTCGAAGTGCGGCTTGTTCGACAGCGGGCCGAACTGAGCATGTTCATCCAGAGGCGAGCCTATGACCATCTGCGACAACATTGCCGCCATCTTCTGCGTCACCTGCTCGACGATGGAACGGTGCACGAACAAACGCTCGGGGGCCGCGCACACCTGGCCCTGGTGCACATAGGCCGATTGCACGAAGCGCGCTACGGCGTCATCGACATTGGCATCGGCCAGCAGCGCGGCGGCATTCTTGCCGCCCAGCTCCAGGGTGACGCGGGTCAGGTCGGCGGTCATGGCGGCCTTGCCCACCGCGATGCCGGTGGGCACCGAACCGGTGAACGACACCTTGCGCACGGCCTGGTGTTCGATCAACTGCTGGCCCACCTGGCCGCGCCCGTTGACCACGTTGATCACGCCCGGCGCAATTCCCGCCTCGATCGCCAGTTCCGCCAGGTGCAACAGGGACAGCGGTGTGTATTCGCTGGGTTTGAGCACCACCGTGCAGCCGGTGGTCAGCGCGGCGCCCAGTTTCCACACGCCTATCATCAGCGAGAAGTTCCACGGCACGATGGCCGCTACCACGCCCACGGGCTCGCGCAGGGTGTAGGCGCTGTACTGCTCACCCGCCATGGAAGGGAACGACGGGGTCATTGTCTGGCCGCCGATCTTGGTCGCCCAGCCGGCGAAGTAGCGCAGGAACACCGCGCTCTGGCCCACTTCGATATGCCGCGACAGGTTGATCGATTTGCCGGAACTCAGGGTTTCCAATTGCGCCAGTTCTTCGCCGTTGGCTTCTATCAGATCTGCCAGACGGTTGAGCAGCACGCCGCGCTGGTAGGGGGTGACTTGCGCCCAGGCGCCCTTGAAGGCAGCAATGGCGCTGTCGACGGCCAGGTTCACATCCTCGGCCTGGGCGTCACGCAGCTGCGCGACGGTCTCGCCGGTTCCGGGATCGACCACGCCGATGCGCTGGGTGGAGGCGCTGGTGTGCGCGACGCCATCGATGAAGTTGGAATGGTCGCGACCCAGGAAGGCAACGACTGAGGGCAGCAGGGCAATGTGCATGGTGGTGCTCCAATGAAGGATTCGTCGCGCCCGGGGGCGCTCGAAAGACCTTTGCATTAAAAACCGATGCAAGCGTGGCTGCTTGTTCGAGTCTGCCAGGAAATTGGTTATGCCTGACAGGTTGGGCCGCCGCTGACCTAGGGTTCGCCGAGGTTGTCGAACACCGTTTGGAGCATGCGGTTCAGGCGCTGGATCTGCGCTTCGGTCATACCGGTGAAACTGCGCTTGAACAGGTCACCCGTGGCGACCTGGATACGTTCAATCGCCTCGCGCCCTTGTTCGGTGATGCGCACCTGCGTCACGCGGCCGTCGTCCTCGCAGGGCGCGGTGTCCACCAGGCCGTCTTCCTTCATGCGATACACCGTCTTGGTGATGGTCGAGAGCTTGGCGATGGCGTGGGTGGAAATTTCGGAAATGCTCGATTGGCCGTTCTCCTTGAGAATGAACAACACCCGCCAGCGCGGGATATCCAGGCCGATTTTCTTCAGTGCCTTTTCCATGTACTGGCTGTAGCGACCATGCACCATGGCCAGCCAGTAGAACGGGAAATCCTCTTTGTGAAAGTCTTCACTGCCGGGGTCGTAGCGGCCTGCGTGTTTTTTGGGTGCGCTCATGGTCTGCTCATGTCGAGGGCGGCGGCCAATCATAGACTTTTCTCGTGAATTCGGCACGGCTTTTGCCCGGACATCAGTCTGTTTGTGCTGGGGAATTTAGTTGACAATTCACGTAATATTCGGTGAGTGTGAAAAAAAGGAAAGGGCGCATCGGGCGCCCCCATTCCGCATTTCACAGTGAAGGTAACCCGACATGACCCTGGTGATTGAACAGCTTTTCCTTGGCGGCGATGGGCCGACCGTGATGGTCAAGGACACAATTGATCTGGCTGGCCTGCCTACCCGTGCATCGAGCCAGGCCCTTGAGGATGCCGCACCTGCCACGGTCCACGCCGATGTGGTGCAGGCGCTGCTGGAGAAGGGCTGTCGCCTGGTGGGGAAGACCAGCCTGCATGAACTGGCGTTTGGCACCACGGGCATCAATCACTGGACCGGCACTGCGCCCAACCCGCGTTTCCCCGGGCGTATTCCGGGCGGTTCCTCCAGTGGCTCGGCAACTGCCGTGGCGGCCGGGCTGGCAGATTTTTCCCTGGGAACCGACACCGGTGGCTCTGTGCGCATCCCGGCGTGTTGCTGTGGGGTGTTCGGCTTCAAGCCGACGTTCGGGCGGGTCAGCCGCCGTGGCGTAATGCCGGCGCACAGCAGCCTCGACTGCGTCGGTCCGTTTGCCGCGAGCCTGCCGATGCTGGTCACGGCCATGCAGGCGATCGACGCCAGCTTCAAGCCGGTGTCGGCGCCGGACTCGCCGCGCTTGGGGGTCGTGACGGTGCAGGCTGGCGCCGCCGTACAGCGAGTGATCGATGCCGCCATCGCGGTGATCCGTCTACCCGGTGAACGTCTCACGCTGCCCAGCCTCAAAGCGGCCTATGACGCTGGCATGGTGGTAATCAACCGCGAAACGTTCGATGCCTGCGGTCACTTGCTGGGAACCGGCAAGGTGGGCGCCGACATTGCCGCGCGCCTGGCCGCCGCCGGCAATACCACGGCGGCCGCGTTGGCCGAAGCCGAGCGGGTGCGCAGGCAGTTCACGGCCGAAGTCGACGCCGCCTTGCAGCATGTCGATGTGCTGGTACTGCCGACCATGCCTGACTTCCCCTTGACCCTGGCCGAGGCCACTGACACCCAGGCAGTGCTCGGAATGACCGCCTTCGTGCGCCCGTTCAATCTGTCGGGACACCCGGCGCTGAGCATTCCGCTGGCCAGCGCCGAAGGACTTCCAGTGGGCCTGCAACTGGTGGGGGCCAAGGGTGCCGATGAGCAACTGCTGGCCATTGCCGGCCGCCTGCTCGAGCGTCTGTATGCCGGGCTAGAGGTCTGAAATGAACGCAACCATCCCGCGAGCGGACCTGGAGCGACGCCTGCGCCGTTTTGAAATCGAAGCCAGCGCCCGTGCCTGCATGAACCGCTATATGGTGCTGTGTGATGCGCTCGATGCACGCACGCCACTCCTCGAACTGGCCGGTCTGTTCACCCTTGATGCCGTGTGGGAGGGCAAAGGCGCGAAGTACGCCCACAGCTTCGGTGGCTATCGTGGACGCGAAGCGATTACCGCGATGTTCGCCGGTTACATGAGAACCCCGGCGCACTTTGCCCTCAACGTGCACTTCCTCACCAGCGAGCTGATCGAGGTGCAGGACGATACCGTGCTCGGCAGTTGGGTGATGTTGCAGACGTCCACCTTCGCCAGCGGCGCCTCCCACCTTAACGCCGCGCGCCTGAACGTGCGCTTTGCCGAGGAAGACGGGCAGTGGCGCATGGCGCACTTCCAGACTGAAAACCTGTTCAGCCGCCCGGTTGAGGCATGGAACAGCGACGCCGAGTTACCGGTGCCTCGCCAATAGCGCTCACTTCCCCCATCCGTTTTGCACGCTCCCGCGATTGCCCGACAAGGGCGGTCGCGCCGTGCGCGTAGCCCCTGGAGATTGCCTTGAAACTGTTCGAATTGTTGACCTTTACCCTACGTGTTCGCACCGTGCCTCAAGCCTTGCCGCGTCTGGAGCGGAGCTTGCGCGAGGCGGGCGAGGGCGTGCATTTGATGGGCTGTTGGGTGTCGGAAATCGGCCAGCAGAATCGCATCGCGGTCCTGCGCGGGTTCGACGATGGCGGCGCTCGCGAACGGTATCTACTGGCGGCCGATGGGTTTGCGATTGGCGAATTTCTGCTTGACCAGCAGGTGGACGATTACAGCGCCTTCGCCTTCGTAGAGCCGTTGCCTCCCGGGGCTCACGGCCCGTTCTACGAATTGCGCGAATACAACCTGGTACCCAGCGGGTTGGCACCGACGTTGCGCGGTTGGTGCAAGTCCATAGAGCGTCGCACCAGGACGGATTATTCCCGGGTATACGCCGCGTTCTATGCCACCAGCGGGCAGATTCCGCGTTATCTGCATATCTGGCCCTACAGCTCGCTGGAGCAGCGCCTTGAAGTACGTACTCGCGCCGTGGTCGACGGCGCCTGGCCACCTGAAGATTCGGCGCCGCAGCTCAAGCAGATGCATTCCACGGTTTACCTGCCGGCGCCGTTCTCACCATTGCGCTGAAAGCGTTACGAAAAAAACATCATATTTTCCGATAATCGCACAATAATTTTTTGAGTGATCCTCAAAGCATAAAGATATATCTAAACGCATTTAAACCAATTAAAACAGCTACTTAAATATTTTTATTCTGGATTTGTCACTGAATTATTACGTGATTAGTGTTGTTTTTAATCGCGACAAATCAATTGACAATTCACGTAATCGAGCTCAGAGTCACCCCAACGGCACCCACAAAAACAAAGGTAACCACTATGCCGATCCATCGCCCCCGTTCCGTCTCCCGTCCCAGCTCGACACTGCCTTCCTGCTCAGCCCAATACCGTTCCTGACAACGGAGTAAATGTATGCATTCGCTAAAAAAACCAGCGGTCGATACAGTGAGCTCGCTTGCCAGCGGCCCGACCTTCGACGCCTTGCTTGTCGATGTGCGTGAGCGTGCCAGGGCCGGTGAATTCGACCGCCAGCGTCACATCTCGCGGGATGTGATCGAGTCCTTCAAACAGCACGGCGTTTACCGGGCGCTGGTGCCCAAGCGCTTCGGTGGCCTGGAGTGTTCGCCGGCCGAGTTCTGCCAGTTGATCGAGCGTATTGCCCAGGCCGATGGTTCTGCCGGCTGGGTTGCCAGCTTCGGCATGAGCCCGGTTTACCTTGCCGCACTGCCGCTGGACAGCATCGCCAAGGTGTATGCCGATGGTCCTGACCGGGTATTCGCCGGTGGCATCTTTCCGCCGCAACCGGCGGAAGTGGTCGAAGGCGGCTTTGTGGTCAATGGTCGTTGGAAATACTCCAGCGGCTCCCTGGGCGCCGACATTGTCGGCGTCGGTATCGCCCCGAAGAACGGCGACACCTTCGGCCTGCCACGCATTGCAGTGATGCCGCGCAGTGAGATCCGCATCGACGAAACCTGGGATACCGTCGGCCTGCTCGGCACCGGCAGCCATGACTTGGTGGTGGAAAACGTGCGGGTCTGCGAGGAGTGGACCTTCGTGCGCGGCGGCCTGCCGAGCCTGGACGAGCCGTTCTTTCGCTACCCGTCGCTGTCGTTCGCCACCCAAGTGCTGTCGGTCGTCGGCCTTGGCGTCGCCCGCGCGGCACTGGATGCCCTTTCGGACATGGCCAGCGGGCGCGTCTCGGTCACCGGCGCCCCGGCGATTGCCGACCGGCCCCTGGCCCAGGTCGATATTGCCCGGGCAGAAGCCGAGCTGCGAGCCGCGCGGGCGTTTTTCTACGAGTCCATCGACCGCGCCTGGAACTACGTACTGGCCGGCGATGCGGTGCCGGTGGCCGCAACCAACCTGCTGCGCCTGTCGTCGACCCATGCCACCCGCGTCGCTGCCGATGTGGCGCGCACCGCGCAGATGCTCTCGGGCATGAGCGGTGTGTACAACGACAGCCCGCTGGCACGCTGCGTCAACGACGCCCAGGTGGTGACCCAGCACGCTTTCATGGGCGACATCACCTATCAAAATGCCGGAGCCATGTTCTTCGGCAAACAGCCTTTGCCTGGCTACCTCTAACCGTCGAGGAAATGAAATGAGCGATAAAAAGACCTTGCGCGTGCTGTTCTGCATGGGCATCAACCAGAATTTTTTCGATGCCCCGCGCGATGAACAATTGCAGGTGTGGGCAGCGTTCAGTGCAATGTGGAACGGTATCCACGACCTGGCCGGGGTCAAGGTGCTGGGCAATATGGATGACGACCAGAGCATGGTCGGGCCGTCCGATGGCTTCCCCTGGACCACCTACCTGTTGGCCGACGTGCCGGATATCGAGACCGTGCATGCCGCGTGCAACCTGTTTCGTAGCACCCCGGTGGGCGATGGCCCTTACAAGCTGTGGCGCTACACCAAGGTTGAAGCCCGGGTTGGGCGCGAGCTGATCATTCAGCGTACTTGATGCCGACGAGGATACTTCCATGAGCAAGCTGATTCCCGCTGTAAACCTCGCCGTCGACCCCGCTGAACGGGTGCAGGCCGATCGCGTCCACACCTCGATGTATACCGATGCGCAACTGTTCGACGCCGAGCTGGAGAAGATTTTCTATAGCACCTGGATCTGGGTCGCCCACGAAAGCGAGATCCCCGACAACGGCAGCTACAAGACCACCTATATAGGCAAGCAGCCGGTGATCGTGGTGCGTGACCGCAAGAAAGACGTGCACGTGCTGCTCAACCGTTGTCGCCACCGTGGCGCCACCGTGTGCGAACACAAAAAAGGCAAGACCAACAGCTTCGTCTGCCCTTACCACGGCTGGGGCTACGCGCTCGACGGCTCACTGCGTGGCATCCCACACCCGGAAAGCTACGGCGACTGCATCGACAAGGCCGAGCTGCCGCTGGTCAGCCTGCGTACCGAAAGCTACGCCGGCATGATCTTCGCCACCTTCAAGGACGACATTGAGCCGCTGGAAGACTACCTCGGTGCGGCGAAAAAATGGATGGACCTGTTCATGAAGCAGGGCGCCGGTTATGGCATCAAGGTGCCGGGCGAGCACCGTTTCCGCTTCCCCGGCAACTGGAAGATCCAGCTGGAAAACACCACCGACGCTTACCACTTCCCGTTGGTGCACAAGAGTTTTCTGTCGTCGGTGGATGAGCAGACCCTGGCGCTGTTCGACTTCGTCAAAGGACCTGGCTACGTCGAGGACCTGGGCAACGGCCACAGCGTGATGGTGATGATTCCCGACTTGATCGACCTCGAAGCCGACCTGGAAAAGCCGATTCCCGAGCGCTTCGAAGGGCTGGCCGCCGAGCTGCGTGACGAGGGCATCGAGGAGCAGCAGGTGCGCCGGATCGTGCGTGCGGTCGGCGGCACCGGCTTCAACCTCAACCTGTTCCCCAACGTTGCATGCTCGATGGCGTTTTTCCGGGTGCTGCAGCCGATCTCGGTGACCGAGACCGAAATCCACCACTCGGTGATCACCATGGACGGCGGGCCGGCCGTGGCCAACCGCTATCGACTGCGCCTGCATGAGCACTTCCAGGGGCCGATGGGCTTCGGCACGCCGGACGATTCCGAGGCCTGGGAGCGGGTACAGAAGGGCGCCAACGCTGGTGAAGATCTATGGATCATGCTCAACCGCGGCTTGCCCGGCGAGCAGGCCAGCGCAGACGGGCTGGTATCCGACGTGAGTGCCGAAACCGGTATGCGCGCCGCCTATCAGCAGTGGAACAAGATGATGTCGGCCTGATCCGTGGAGAACCTTATGAACCTGCAATTACTGCAAGAAGTGACCGCTTTCATCTGGCAGGAAGGCGACATGCTCGACCACGGAGAATACGACGGCTGGTTGAAGATGTGGACCGAGAAGGGCACCTACATCATTCCCATCGACCCCAAGGAAACCGACTTCGAGAACACCCTCAACTACGCCTACGACGACCATCATATGCGTGAACTGCGGGTGCAGCGCCTGACCGGCGGCGAATCGATCTCCACCAGCCCGCAACCGCGAACGGTGCGCATGCAGTCGCGGTTCCGGGTGTTGGCCGATGACGGCGTGCAGGTGACTGTGCGCTGCGCGCAGAACATCCGTGAGTTCCGCAAGGAAAACCTGAAGTTCTACAGCGCCGACCTTACCTACCAACTGATCCGCAGCGAGGGTGGTTTCAAGATCCAGCGCAAAGTGGTCAGCCTGATCAACAGTGACGATGCCCTTGCCGGTATCGGCTACATCCTTTGAGGCGCGCCGAAATGAGCCATATCGCATTGGTGACGGGCGCGGGGCAGGGGCTGGGGCAGCATTTCTGCGCCAGCCTCCTGCGGGCCGGGTACTCGGTGGCGATCACCGACCTCAACCTTGAAGCCGCACAGGCGTGCGCCCACCAGTTGGACCCGGGCGGCGAGCGCACGTTTGCGCTGCAACTGGACGCCGGGAGCAAAGCCGATTTCGAAGCGGGCCTGGACCAGGTGCTGGTGCGCTTCGGCGCGCTGCACGTGGTGGTCAATAACGCTGCCGTCACCAAGACCACACCGCTGATGCAGATCAGCCCCGAGGAATTCGACGCCGTGGTGGGTCTGAACCTGCGCAGCGTGTTCCTCGGCTGCCAGGTGCTGGGCGCGTACATGGCCGAAACCGGCTATGGGCGGATCATCAACATGGCGTCCCTGGCCGGCCAGAACGGCGGTACTGCGACCGGCGCACACTATGCCGCGAGCAAGGGCGGCATCGTGACGCTGACCAAGATCTTCGCCAAGGAGTTTGCCGCCCGCGGGGTGACGGTCAATGCCATTGCCCCTGGCCCTATCGAGTCGGCGGCGGTGCGCGCAGCCATACCGGTCGAACGCCTGCCGGGACTGCTCGCCAATATCCCGGTGCAGCGCCTGGGAGATGCAGATTTTCTCGGTGACCTAATTGTGCAGTTGGCCCGGCCCGACGCCTATTTCACTACCGGGGCGACGTGGGATGTGAATGGCGGCCTGTTCATGCGCTGACTGATAGCGACCGTCACGGCGGCCTTTGCCCATTACATGGAATAACGGCTATGACTGAAGAACTGTTGGACGTAGTCGTGCGCAAGCGCGAGATGCAAGGGGACGGCGTTGTTGTCTTGGACCTGACACGTCGCGACGGCGCGCCGTTGCCGGTGTTCGACGCCGGTGCGCACGTGGATATTCATATCGGGCCTGGGCTGGTGCGCCAGTACTCGCTGTGCAGCAATCCTGCCGACTCCAGCCTGTACCGCCTGGGCGTGCTTCGGGACCCGGCCTCGCGTGGCGGATCGGTCGGCGTGCACGACACTCTGCTCGAAGGGCGCGAGTTGCAGATTAGCGTGCCGCGCAATCTATTCCCGCTGGCGACCGAGGCCCGGCATTCGGTGCTGCTGGGTGGCGGAATTGGCGTCACGCCGATGATCGCCATGGCCTATGCGCTACACGCCGCCGGCAAAACCTTCGAGCTGCATTACTGCGGGCGTGAGCGTAGACGCAGTGCGTTCCTGGCGGAACTGGCGAGTGCACCGTTCGCCGCGCACGTGTTCACCCACTTCGATGATGAGGGGGCCGATCAGAAGCTCGACCTGCCCAAGGTGTTGGGCAAGGGCATGGTCGGTGTGCACATGTATACCTGCGGTCCCGCGGGTTTCATGGATTGGGTAATTCACGGCGCCCGCGACCAAGGCTACAGCGAGGCGCACATCCACAAGGAATATTTCCAGGTGGAAGTGGACAGCTCGGGGGGCTGCTTCGAAGTGGTAGCGGCCCGCAGCGGCAAGACCGTGCAGGTGGCAGAAGGGCAGAGTATTTTCGCCGCACTGGCGCAGGTCGGTATCAAGATAGAGATTTCGTGCGAGCTAGGTGTGTGCGGTACGTGCCTGTGCGATGTGCTAGAAGGCGAGCCGGACCATCGGGACGTGTACCTCACGGACGATGAAAAAGCCAGCAATGACCAAATTCTAGTGTGTTGTTCACGAGCCAAATCCAAGAAACTTGTGCTAGATATCTAAGGGGAACAATCATGGTAGACGTAGGCAGTTTTCGTAATGCAATGGCCATGTTAGGCGGTGCCGTGTCGGTCATTACCACCGATGGCGTGGCAGGCCGGTTCGGTTTTACTGCCTCGGCGGTCTGCAGCGTGACCGATTCACCGCCTACCCTGTTGGTATGCATGAACCGTTCCTCTCATTCCAACGAGCATTTCAAGCGTAACGGCACAGTGTGCGTGAACACGCTATGCGGCGATCATCAGCATTTATCCGGTGCCTTTTCCGACCGCGCATTGAGCATGGATGAGCGCTTTACCGTCACAGACTGGACCACGCTTGAAAGTGGTGCGCCGGTAATGCTGCAAGCGCTGGTCAATTTCGACTGCCGGATCGTACAGGTCCATGAAGTGGGCTCCCACAGTATTTTTTACTGTGAGGTCCAAACTATTCGCCAAAGCGGCGTGGGCGAGGGACTGGTTTATTTCAATCGTGCTTACCACCGCTTGGGGGAGGCTTCGAAGGTCTGCGGAGCATCGGAGATGCCCAGCGCGGACCGGCGGTAAAACCCGTTTAATATCGTATAGCTCTGGCCAGGGAGGGTGCCTACTAGTGTTGGCACCGATTCCGATTTCAGATGGCCATTGAGTGTGTGACTGGCCTTAAGTTCTGTACGAGAAGTATTCTGAGCTTGCAAGGTGTCTAGAGAATCCGGGGCGATTCACAGTGTCGCAAAAACTTTCGACCATCTTCATCTATGAGCTGGATGGTGGGAATGCGTATGGGAACGTTTTTTTTCCAGCCGAGCTTTAACTTTCACGTACTTGTGGGTTGCGTAGTCGTCGGTGATCAGGCGCGACTGAAAGTGCGTAGGCTTTTCTCGATTATTTTCTCGAGAAATTCAAGTCTTTCCTGGTGCCGTTGGTGAGACGTTTAAGATTGCTAATCAAACGATATTGAAGATAGTCTAATGCTGTAAACAGAGTCGTTTTCTCGTGTCTTACATAATCGTGTGATTCAGTACGGATCCTAAGGCAAGCATCCAACGCTCGCGATCAACAACTGGCTAGAAAAATTCGCCCTCCAAAATATTTTCTTGGCGATTAGGGGGACTTATCGCCTTTTATTCCTTCCGAAATTTGAATTTGAGCTATCGTACAACCACCAGTATATTCAGAAACTATGGAGGGTGGACGATGCGAAAAAAACGAATAATCATCGTTGGTGGCGGATTGGGTGGCACGATGTTTGCAAATCAACTGGTCACCAAGCTCTATCCTGAGATTCTGCGAGGGGAACTGGAGATAGTCCTGCTCTCTAACTCTGAGGACCACTTCTACAAACCCGCCTTCATGTACGTTGCATTCAATCTGTTTTTTCAGGAAGAGCTCAAACGTCCAGAGCGCTCATTGTTACGTCCGGAAATAGATTTTCAAGTCGACGAGGTAATTCGTTTTGACTTCGCCAGACAAGAGCTGAGAACACTTAGTGGCAAGCGTCATGGCTATGATTTTCTGGTGATCGCCACCGGTTGCGTTCCTGCTCCGGAACGTATCGAAGGCCTCAAGGAGGCCGGTGACCACTTCTACCAATACGAACCAGCGCGACAACTGGCTCACCGTCTAAGCACCATTGAAAAGGGTCGAATTTTTGTCACGGTTTCTTTTCCCCAGACCCCCAATGTACCGCATCAGTGCGGCATCGCTCCCATCGAAACCACGTTGATGCTTGATGACTTCCTTCGTCGTCGCGGCGTCCGGGACAAGGTAGAAATCATTTACACCTATCCCACCACCGCCCAGTTGTTGCGCAATTGCTTATTCCTACAACGACCCACCGGCGAGATTTTGCCGGGAATCTTCGAACAGAAGAATATTCGCTTTCAACGGGGTTTCACACTGAGCAGAGTCGACCCGGAACAACGAATAGCTTACTCGGAAGAGGGAGATGCACAGCCGTTCGACATTCTGATGGCGACCCCTCCGATTCGTGCAGTTGACGTGGTGCTTGAGTCGGGCGTTTCACAGGCTCAGAACAATGAAGGCTGGCTGCCAACTCATCATGAGACGCTACAGGTTTATGGGCTTGAAGGCGTTTATGTGATCGGTGATACGGTCGATCTACCAGTCAGTAAGGCAGGTGGGGCTTGCCACAACCAGGCGCCGGTGATCGCCAACAATATTGCTGCTGAAATCCGTTTGGGTAGCCCTAACGCAGTGTACGACGGGCGAGTCCAAGCTGTGGCGCAGATGGGCCTAAATGCTGGGATGCCACTTTGGTACGACTATGCCCACGACGTGATGCCGACCCCGCCAAGTAAACTGGGCGGCCTTCTGCGCAATGGATTCAACCGCGGCCTTTACTGGGCCGTGGCTCGAGGAATGCTTTGACCACGCACAGGGAGGAGTAAATTCACATGGATGTCTTCAATGAGTCACTCGCAAAGAGCGCAGATGGTAATACCGACTCGCTAGGCCAGAATGCTGGGATAGAGGCATTACTGGACAAGCTGAAACCGCTTCTGGATGGTGGACGTCTGGACAACCTGGTTGACCTGCTGTCACTGATATCCGACACCATAGACCTGCTTGACCTCGCCACTGTGGAAAAACTCGCTAGGTTGTTCGAGAGCACCACCGCCGTCACCTGGGGTTTTGGAAATGCGCTACGCATGGCCACGGCCGAGACTGCCGCAGAGGCGGCGCCTCCCAACCTCTATGGGTTGCTGTCGCTCCTCCGCGAAACGGACACCCGCCGTGGCGTTGCACTGCTCCTTAGAACTTTGAATGTCATCGGAAGACAACTCTGATCGAAAGGAATCACGTATGGACATTAAGCCTCAGCCGTCCACGGCAAGGCCTAGTAATACTCAATGGGACCCTCAGGCCTATCTGAAATTTGCTCGATTACGGGAGCGTCCGGTGGTTGAGTTACTGGACCATATTTGCTTGGAAAACCCAAAGCGAATCTATGACTTGGGATGCGGTACTGGCATTGCCACTCACCTCCTGGCCAAGCGCTGGCCGCACGCCGATCTGACGGGAGTCGATAGCTCGGCAGAGATGCTTGGTGAGGCCAGCTATCTGCCGATCAAGGCCCTTTGGCATAAAAGCGACTTACAGAGTTGGCAGGCCGGGCAACCTGCTGACCTACTGTTTGCTGCTGCAGTACTGCATTTCATCAGTGGTCACGACGTGTTGCTGCCACGCCTGCTGCGACAACTCAACCCTGGAGGTTGTCTGGCAGCACACATGCCTAATTGGCGTGACTCGCTGTGGTATCAATTGATGCTAGAAACCCTTGATCACGCAGGACTCGATGGCGGCCCATTGGGTACAGCCGAGTTACGTCGGTTCATGGCTGAGCGCCCGGTGTTATCGCTGGATCGTTATTACCGTCTGCTGGCACCATTGACCAAGGATTTGGATATCTGGGAGACCGAACACCTACAGGTGGTGGAAGGTCAGTCGCCGATTTTCGATTGGGTCAAGGTTTCGGCGCTACGGCCGGTGCTCTTGGCGCTGGATGAGTTCGAGCGGCAGTGTTTCCTAGATCACTTCCTGAAGCTGGTTCATGAGTATTACCCGCCTGAGGGAGATGGGCGAACGTTGTTTCCGTTTAAGCGAATCTTCATTCTCGCTACTGTATGAGTATCAGGACCGCGTTTGAACCGGCCGCCTCTGATTTGAACGAGTTTTAGGCTTATTCGTAAGTTTCCGCGGATACTAACCTTAAAGCCACAGGCCTTTTCCTGCAAATATTCATTGATGAGAGCGAGGATTGTAGGCGTGAGCTTATGTTTCTCCAGCAAGTGCCGGAAGTTCAGGATCGTGGCGTCTTCAGGAATTGGCACACTCAGAGTCAAACTCGCGAACTGGCGCATGGGCCAGATTCCGTAGAGCGCTTCTTCCATGGCCGGATCACTCAGGGAGAACCAGTTCTGTAGCCGATGAGTGCGCAGCATGGTTTCGAGAGGATGGGGCCTTCTGCCAGCGCCGGCCTAGGGGTAGTACGGTTCGATCAGAGCCAGCAGATCTGCCCAGGGCACGACCTGATGCATCTCGGAGAGGGAGCGTTCGCGGCGTGTCTGCTTGCGTTTACAGGCGTATTCGAAATTGGGAAAGCTCATCTGGCTCATGGGTAGCTCGGATCAGGGGACGGGTGTATTTCAGCACTTCAACGGACTTGTTCTAAGAATTCTTGGGTGATAGTAATCGCCGCGACGCCGACCATGCGCCTCATGATGCTGTAGGACTCTATGGGGGCGCTCAAGTTAATCCGTTTTACGGGGAGTCCTGCCGTGTCATGCCTGGGTTTGGGTGTTTTCAAGGAATCAGCTACGGTTCGATTATAATCCATCAGGAGAATTTCATGTCTTGCTCTATCTGCGGCCAGCCAGCAATTGCAACTGTTGGTGATTGTTACGAAGAAAGATCCTGTAGAAAATGCAGTCGCTATCGAATCACCATCACGGCACTCATGCTGATGGAAGCTCGCGATTGGCGCTTTGATGAAGAGTCGGTCATAACATGGTTTGTGCGTCAAAAGTGTTCTGGATTTGTGCCCACCATCGATTATCACCTGTCAAGTCGACTGATGCACGCTCAAGCGGGGAAGTTTAGTAAGGTGAGCAAGTCATGGGGCCGTTGAGGTAAATCCGTTTCACGGGGAGTCCTTGCCAGGCCATGCCTGGGCGTTGGAGTGTTTTCAAGAAGTCAGCTACAGTTCGATGATCATTCATCAGGAGAATTTCATGACTTGCTTTATCTGCGGCGAGCCGGCGATCGCAGCTGATGTCGGTGATTGTTATGAAGAAAGATCCTGTAGAAAATGCGGTCGCTATCGAATCACCACCAGGGCGCTCATGCTGATGAAAGCTCGCGATTGGCGCTTTGATGAAGAGCTGGCCAGAACATGGCTTGTGCATCAAAAGCGTTCTGGATTTGTGCCCACCATCGATCATCACCTGACAAGTCGACTGATTTAAGCTTAGGCGGGGATGTTTAGATGGGTAAGCCGGTCATTGGCTCGCCGAGCTAAATCTGTTTTACGGGGAGTCCCTTCCGGGCCGTGCCCGGGCGGCGGAGTTGGGGAGATTTAGCGATAGCTCTTCGGCGTGCTTCTGCGAACAGTCTATTACATCCAGCACCACGCTTTTTCTAGATATGCTGCGCTGACAGTAGTAGGTCCCGGCATCACGCGATTCGGAGAAGCACACGCCATCCTTGAATCTCCGCTTGCGCAACTCGTCGTGTACGTTCTTTTCGATGAACTCATACGGAGTCATAGTGAATCGCCACCCTGTCCCTCTTAGGTTGTTGCCGCTGACCGAAAATTGACCCAGGTGTTCAACTGCTTCTGCTCACCTTTTTAGCAGGAGAACACAGGGTGATCCGTATGGAAATGTTGGGGAAGATCCGGCGAATGTACTTCCGCGACAAGCTCTCGCTGCATCAGATAACCAAGCGTACTGGACTTTCTAGGAATACCATCCGAAAACGGTTCAGAGCGCCCGAAGCCACTCAGCCGGTGTACCAACGATGCGCAACCTTCAACAAACTCAGCCCTTTCAACGCCCGATTTTCCATGATGTGCGCGCACTATCTGTTTGACTCGGACTCTGCAACGTGGCCTCTGGCTGGGAGAAAGGCATCGTCGAAAAGAACCTGCAGGACAGCCGGAGACGAATCTGGCTCGATGCTCAAAACTGCGTGTTCCATACCTTCGAGGAGCTGAACGTCTGGATCGGCCAACGCTGTCGTACGCTCTGGGCCGAACTTGTACATCCGCAGTACAACGGTTTGACGGTGGCAGAAGTCCTGGAGTTGGAGCAGGCTGAAATGATGCCGATGCCGACAGCCTTTGATGGCTACGTGGAACGCACTGTCCGTGTCTCTACACCTGCCTGATCAGCGTGACGCGCAATCGTTATACGGTGCCTTGCGAGCCTGTTGGTCAGTGGGTCGGCAGTCGTTTGTACCCTTCGCGGATCGTGGTCATTGCCGACGAAACGGTGATCGCCAGCCATGAGCACCTCTTTGATCGAGATCAGGTCAGTTTTGACAAGCAGTGCTACATCCTACTCATCGAACAAGCCTGGTGCACTGCGCAATGGCGCCCCATTTGCTGATCTTCCAGAACCGTTACGGCTTTCAAGCGAGGACTTAGGCGTCACACCATCGGTGATCGAATCATGATGCAGGTACTGGCTGTTGTGTCGATTGCGGGTCTCGAACCTGTGCTAATGGCGGTGGAGTTGGTACTTGAATCGGGATGTCTGAGCGCCGATCACATCCTCAATGTCCTTGCCTGTCTGAACTCCAGCGCACCACCTCCCGGTGTAGAAATCAGCCTGCAACTCAAGGTTGCGCCTGTTGCCAATACGGCGCACTACGACCGGCTCCGTACGACCGATGAGGAGAATCGCAATGCGTGACCTGATGACTGCGCTCAAAGATATGCGCCTTCACGGCATGGCCAGTGCTTGGGAAGAATTGGTATCTCAATGTGTGCCGCAGGTCAGTGCGGCACAATGCGTCAATTCGCCAATTGAAAATCGTTAACTAGCATCTGCTAAAAGTTTTTCGTATTCCGCCTTATATTTCTTGGCTAGCGATGTCTTATCTTTCTCGGATAAAAGCTTCCCCGCCATTTGAAAAAACTTTTGTTCTTCTTCTTTCAGATGATGCAGTACTGTTTCCTTGAGCGATTTAGCTAACGGAAGCCATCCTGGACTGGAAAAGTCAGATTTCTCCAGCTTCCCAATGAGCTCATCCATTTCGTGATGCTCAGCGATGGCATGTCGGCTCAGATCCACACCATTATCGTCACTCATTAGTGGAATATAGAAGTGCCTTTCTTCTGCTACCGAATGAGCGTATAGCTCATCCTTAAGCGCTTTGAACCGAGTAACACGATCTAGTGAATTACCACTGGTTTGAATTACAGCGTCTGCCATCTCCCGTTGCCGATCATGGCTCTCTCTCAGCGCTTCAAATATGTTCATGTGTTATTTCCTTGCTCATGTAGGCCTGTTAGATTCATAGTTTGGCACTGAGGTCGTCAGCATTTAATAGGATCACTTTATTTTCGAAAAAAAAGCCAAACTGCAATGCCCAGGCCACCGATGATTGCTGCAGTGTGCCAAGGTTTATCTCGTGCGTAGTCTGCGGCTGTAGTTAGGGCTTCTTTACCTTCCTCAGCGGCTTACTCAGCATCTTCCAGTACGATGCTATTAGATTTATTTAGAATATGTTCAAGCTTCTTGCGTGCAGCGTCAGCCTTATCCCCTACAAATGACTGTCCATCGGAGAGTAAATCGTTTGCTACGCTCAAAAGCTTCTGAAGCTGGTCGTAACCAATGTCCTCAATCTGAGAAATTTCCCCGTCTTCTGCTGTCTGTCTTGCCATTTTCTTACTCCGTTTTGGATATCTTGAAATGGATTGAGCCCTAAGCTGAAAAAAAGTTCGTATTATAAATACTGCCGCTCGTCCACTTGTTTTGGGACGTTCACAGGTTATTCGGTCTTCTGTCGCAACGACGAGGCCTTTAGGGCTGCATGGGTGAACCATTCCCGCCATCGGGAATGGTTGAACTGTATGATCTTTCAGACTTCGGTATCAGTCTGACTCCGGCACCCAAGGTCTGGGAGTAGGGCCAGGCCGAGATCCTTGCTGACACCGGCAGCACTCACAACAAAGACCACGATCACCTAACGGTCGAGAACCTGGAACATGAGTAGGGTCGGGTTTGGTTCTCGGTGATTTTTCGACCTAAACCCGTGGCAACAGCGAGGGAGAGCGATGGCGGCTTTGCGGCAAACTTTGATGGCGGCGACGTAGGAAACACCAATGTCGTGTGCCAGTTTGGCCATGGGTGTTCGCCATACTTTTTCGAACTCTTCCACGACGGTGAAGCTCCCGAATGTGTACATGCTGTCACCTTTGCTCATCGCAAATTTGAGGTCTTAACACGGGGGCGCGAAGTTAAATACCTAGGGATGGTCTAAAGTAGGCCACAATGTTTCGACACCCGAGCCATAGACGCTTTCAAAAACGGCAGTCGTTCATAATCCGGGCAACTTTTCCGCCTATTCCTCCATTTTTGCCGCTGCGAGCGCTTCGCAGCAGCAATTTCCCACATTACAGACGCACCTCGCCTGCACTTGCCAGCAAATGTCGGCGGGCCATCCACAGGTTCGACAGGGCGAACAGCGTCACCATCTGAGCCGTGTTTTTCACCAGGCCTCGAAAGCGCACTTTCGTATAGCCAAACTCGCGTGTGATTATTCGAAATGGATGCTCAACCTTGGAGCGAACCTGAGCCTTGGCTCTCTCGATCTTGCGTATCGCTTTGTACAGCGCGCTGCGTTTACCATGTTTTTTGTAGGTGCTGCGCCGAGCGGCAACCTGCCAGATGACCTGGCGTCCCGCATGTTCTTCGCGCTTCTCGGCACCGGTATAGCCCGCATCAGCGCAGACCACGTTCTCAGCACCGTGTAACAGTTTGGCGACTTGGGTTACATCAGCGACGTTGGCTGCCGTGACCGCCACGCTGTGCACCAGTCCAGAGTCATCGTCGACACCAATGTGTGCTTTGGCACCGAAGTAATACTGGTTGCCCTTCTTCGGCTGGTGCATTTGCGGGTCGCGTTTAACGTCTCTGTTCTTGGTCGAACTGGGCGCGTGAATCAGCGTGGCATCGACGATGGTGCCTTGTCACAGCGACAAGTCACGGTCGCCCAGATAGCCATTGATCACGCCCAGAATGCCAGTGGCTAACTCGCGCTTTTCCAGCAGGCGGCGGAAGTTGAGAATGGTGGTTTCGTCCGGGATCCGCTCCAGGCTCAGGCCGGAAAACTGGCGCAAGATCGTCGTCTCGTAAAGCGCCTCTTCCATCGCCGGGTCGCTGTAACCGAACCAGTTCTGCATCAGTTGCACGTGCAGCATCGCCATCAATGGATACGCCGGACGGCCACCTTCGCCCTTCGGGTAGTGCGGTTCGATCAGGGAGGTCAAACCCTGCCAAGGCACCACCTGATCCATTTCGATCAGGAACAACTCCTTGTTGGGCTGCTTGCGCTTGCCAGCGTATTCGGCGTCGGCGAAGGTCATCTGCTTCATCGGGAAACTCGGGCAACGGGATCAGCGTATTTCACCAGATTTGGAAGTCTTCTTCAGGATTTCCCTAGAAACGCTGGGTGTGCTGCCTATGAGACTGCTCGTTTCTATGGCAGCGCGTACACTGGAAAAGACAAAATCTTCTCGTTTGTCGGATCCTCGTAAGTTGAAGACAGAACGGCACTGAGTCGATCGCTTAAGAGGTTCCAGGCGTTTTTCTTCTCGTCGGCATAGTCGTGGTGCAAGTAATGGCGTCTCACTCGTGAACCGGCCAGTACATGATTTTGGCAGCGATCGATGACATCCAGGCTAACGCCTAAGGCCTGCATCATGGTCGCGCCCGTACGGCGCAGGTCATGCGGCGTCCAGTCGCCGTTTTGGCCGTCGGCAAGGACCAGTGTATCGTCATGGCATCGTCTGGAGAGGGCCTTGCGGTTTTTGAACCGGGCTTGGCGATCGCCGACCTGTTTGCTCACCACTTTTACGTCCACATGCCCATCATCCAGCTTGTTCGGAAAGCACCATTGCGAGTCTCCAGTCAGGGTTTTGAGTTCCTGAAAGAAATGCAAGGCGAAGGGCGAGAGGAAGACGTGGTGATCCTGTTTCTTACCCCGGAAGCCTTTGACGTTTTCACTGGGGAGGAACCATGTTTGCCGCTCCAGATCGACATTTTTCCATTCGGCCTGCAGCAACTCGCCAATCCGGCACAGCGTGCCCAGGCTGATCCAGAGCGCAAGCTGTGTTTCCTTCTTTAGCGGTCGAATGCCGTCGTATTTTTGGCCCGCGGGGAGGGCGTCGTAATCGGCAGTCATTTGCTGGAAGCGGGTGTGCAGTTCCAACAGCTCCGCCGGGGAAAGGATCCGGCTTCTTTCCGCTTCGTAGTCAGCAGGGATCAGGGGGGAGATGTCGACCAGTTCAGTCGGGTCGCCCTCGACCAATAAGGCCCGCCAGGGCTGGCGCTTTCTGGCCCAGCTGAACATCTGGGTGAGGTCGGCGAAGAAGCTGATAGCTTGACGGTGAGCGCCGCGGTTGACCACGGTTCGGATCAGCGCCCGAACATCGTGTTCGGAAACATTGTTCACCGCGGTGCTGCCAAGTGCCGGGAATAGGTCCTTGTTAAAACGGCGCTGCAACTCGGCATTGCCGTCTTTGCGCGCGACGCCATCCAACAGCCAGGCGCTGGCCAGGTCCTGGACGGTCAGCGTTTGCACCGTCGTCGTTATTGCATGTTCGGCCTCTACGTTAGCTGCGGCGTATGCCTGTGCCTTGGCGGTTTTCTTCTGCTCGTTGGGATTGATCTGCTCATCGATGAGCGCCCTAGCCTGGTTGCGCGCTTTGCGGATGTCCGTCAGGGATTTGCGTGGCCAGGACCCGCAGGCGTATTCTTTGTTCTGATCGCCCCACCGATAGCGATAGAAAAAGCTGACCGACACGCCGTCCTTACGCAGGGAAATTCGACCCGCGAGATTGCCATCTTCCCGGAGGATTCGGCCTGCATCGTTGGCGGTCAGCGACTCGAGTTCTTTGATGGTGATTTTTGCCATAAAATGGGTTCCCCCTACTTTTACCCCCACAAAAACGTCGGCTCTTGATGGACGTTACTGGACTCTTGTAGAGCGGAACACCGCTGGAGCTCAAGTAAATACTAGCTTGGAAAAATCCAGAGTAAAATTTTGGAAGCTTTCAAGAAGTATGAAAAAGGAGATGGGGTGCTAGGGGTCGAGTGTTCGAATCACTCCGTCCCGACCATTATTCCTGAGTAAAATCAGACACTTGAGCCGATCAGCTAGATCGGCTTTTTTGTGCCTGCGCAAAACCCGCGCAAAC
Organism: Pseudomonas sp. GW821-FHT07B01; assembly: GCF_059419065.1. Classification (NCBI taxonomy): domain Bacteria; kingdom Pseudomonadati; phylum Pseudomonadota; class Gammaproteobacteria; order Pseudomonadales; family Pseudomonadaceae; genus Pseudomonas; species Pseudomonas sp. GW821-FHT07B01. Next base: position 108,143 of record NZ_JBWKRA010000006.1, read on the forward strand.
TATCCGGTGATTTCGCTAATATTCACGTCCGGCATCGCCTCGGACCAGATGATTTCCTCGTGATCTCGCTGGTAGTTTTTGGTCATGCCCTCACTCGCATGGCATGCGATCGTCTGCCCATCCTTCCCGGTTTCCTTCAGCACTCGCGTCAAATACCGCTCCTCAATCTGCGTCCAGTGTCCTTTGTCTGTGCCTGCTTATGTTTCAGCCGGGCCGACTTGCAGTACACAAGGGTATGGTGAGAGGGCCATCTGGGCGAGCAGTCGGAGCGGGAGGCTAACTGCGCGCTGGTGTGGCTCTATTAGAGCGGAACGTCCGGATCGATCAAGGACGTGGCACTGCGGCAAACCAGGCGCTACGCCTAGGTCACCACAACAACTTCTTCAGGGCTGTGTCGTGATGATGCCCAGTCAGATACTGGGCGCGATCCTGCTGGCGATGGTGATAAGCGCCGCCGGCGCATGGCAGGTGCTGGACTTGCGCATGTGCGAAAAGCTGGCCGAACACGAGGGGCTGTACAGTGATGACCTGGCCGCGATCAGTAATGCCGATGCCCCCAGGCTCGCTCCGAACAGCACAAGCGCATGCCCAGCAAAAGCAGCTCACAACCCAGGACCTACAACACACCAAGGTATTATCCGACGCCCAGCGCAACCAAGCTCGCCTGCGTGACCAGCTTGCTATTGCTGATGTCCAGCTGGTTGTCAGTTTTCCTCATGGATTCAATCAGTGGCTGAAATGAGCCTGCCACTCGTAGCGCGGGTGGCGTGGTTCATGCAGCCGTAGAGCCCAACTTGACCCAGCGCATGCGCAACGAATTGTCGCCATCACCGACGACGGCGATAACGCCATAATTGCCTTGCGTGCGTGGGATTGCTCGTCGATTGCGATCAAATGTATAACTGGTAGGTCCTAGCGGGACGAAAAACCATTCTAAAAGAACGCAATAAAAACAATATTATCAATAGGTTGCGCATAAGCTTTATAAAAATACTGTATGCATGTACAGTTTGCTTTCGTCGATTTGGCGCAATCAAAAAAATTAAGAGAGAGCTCATGCCAATTTATAGAGATACACCTTACGTCTTCACCCCAGACCCAGCGAACGACAATGGTCCTCGTATTCAGGCCCTATTGAAGGCTGGTTATCGTTGGCTACAGATCAACGGCACGGAATGCCCAATCGGCACTACTGTCCTTCTAAATCGTGATGACAACTGGCCGTACAGCGGTCAGATCATTGAGCCAGCACCAGGCATCGACAAGGTAACAATCGACTGCACTGGCGTGGGCAGGCATCCAGATCAGCCGTCCAACCCGAGCTATGCGGCTATCGACTACCAAGGTAACGTGCGCCCGGCCAGCTATTTGACCGCCATCGCGCATGTTAATACGACCCAAATCTTTGTAGGTGACTCGTCGAAGTACACTAACGGCGACTGGATCGTTATTTCTGATGCGTCTACCGACTTCCCCAACCAGCCGTTGCCACTGGATGGCCCTATGGAGGTGCGTCAAGTCATCTTCGTGCTGGCTGGATCTCTAATCATCAACCGCGTAATTAAGCGCGAACACCCCCTTGGCGCAATCGTTGCCAAGTGCACGCCGATCCAAAATGTTTACATCCGCAATCTTGAGTTCACCGGTAACGCCACAGTTGGCCTGCACATGCACTACGCGCAGCAATGTGTGCTTGAAAACATCACATCAGTGGATTGGAGAGGTCGTTGCATGCTGTTGCTCGACAACGGAGGCGAGAACAACTTGATCCTAGATAGCTATTGCACCGGCACCGAGGCCGGCGTAGGTCCTGAGCAAAATGCCTGGGGCGTAGTTGTAGAAGGGCAGGACTCGACCAAAATCGTTAACTCTGGTGGCGAGCGATGCGGTAACGGTGCCGCAATGACCTACAGCATCGACACGGTGTTCGTAAACACCCGAGCCAGACTGAATACGGTGAATGCCGCTGTAACGTTTTCGTCTATCCGTAGCGGATTCTTGAGGCCGCAAGTAGGCAGTCCGCTGGCTCTAGACACATACATTAGTGACGACAGTGTTGATTGCTACATCGTAGACCCGCAGCCTTTTGCCTAAATAACGAGCAAAAAAAAGCCCGCGCAATGCGGGCTTTTCTATTTCTGCTACATCGCCGCAGGGCGTAGTTCGGTAGGTACTGTGAGTGACTTCGCGATCCTCTTGCCGAGGAGATGCGTCGGGTTTTCCACTGCTTTATGGATTATCCAAGACAGCAGCAGTGTTACAGCCGTTTGAATGACCAGGGCGGCGATCGCATTAACACCGTGTTCGATCATGATGCGGATCCCTACGATACCAAAGGCACCATGGCAGGCGTACAGCGGATAGCTAATGTTCGCCAGGAATTCGAATACAGGACCGCCATTCCAGTCCCTGGCTAGCAGGTAGAATGCGGTGAACAGTGCAAAAGCTGCGAAGTAGGAAACGATAACCTCGACCTGCCAGCCTTCTGTGAAGCAACTGTAGCCAAAGACGCAGAGCATCCCTACCGAAATAGCGAACAGTCGCTCCAAGCTTAGCAGTCCCCGGAAATGGTAGTTGAACGCCACGCCGATCAGCATGAAGAAAATGTATTTAATTGGGAAAACGAAGGCGGCTAGGGCGCCGGTCTGGTGTATATTCCCCGGATAAAAGTTCGCCACCACAACGGTGGCCACGCCGAGTGCGAATAGCGGGAGAAGCTTGCCACGGTCAATCATCGACCAGCACAGCAGCACGACCAGGTAGAACTTGATTTCGACTTCCAGCGTCCACACCACACCATCCAACGGCACCGAACTGCCAAACCAGTCGCGGAACAGCGACATCTGGGTCAGGACTTGCGGCGCCGTGTATGAGGTCGTGTAGCCCATGTATCGGGCAGCAACCTCAAGCGCACCGAGCGTGATCAGCAGGCCGACAATGTAGGTTGGCCAGATCCTGAACAGCCGGCCAATCACGAACTTTGTTTTCGCCATCGGCTTACCCTGCAGGCTGGCGACAGATATTGGGATTACCAAGCCGCTGATCAGGAAGAACAGAGCAACGCCAAACGCCCCCATATTAAGGTTGTCGAGCGGATTGAACATGCTGATCATCCAGGTAGGGAACGGCTCCTCTTCGTGGGCCGGCAGTCCGCCAAACTCACCACGGAGATAGTTAAACATGAGGATGTAGTGGGCAATGACAACGCAGAGAGCTGCGACGCCTCGCAAGGCGTTCGCAAAAGCGATCCGTTGCATAGTGGTGTTCCTTTTGGTTAATCGACTGCTTTTGTTGAGCGGCGCAGATTGTAAAGTGTTTTGGTGTTTATAGGGACCTTGGCGTTTTTCACGCTTCCTTCCGTTTCAGAATCGCCAAGGCTGGTGCGCGTGAGTCGGTTGCCGACACCTTATTTGCTGTAGTAGCCAGCAGATACAGCTCCGCCGTCGAGTGGTGACTATTGATGCTTCCGCTCTTGTGTCTGAGCAGCGCTTTCCGAACCCTCTTCTGTCACGCCTGGTGCGCGCAGCCTTCTCCCAAAGGTGTGCTTCAAGTCGTGAATTCGAATTCTGCCAAAGCCGTCACGTGCGGTCGCAAGAATTTCTCCTGCCTCTTCTTTGTCGCCCCGATTCTTGCTTTCTTCCAAACCGAGTCATTCATGCGGTGAACCGTTGTTTAGTCCCCTCGCCATCTGGTTTGCCAAACGAAACACGTAAAGCAGATGCTGACCACGCTGTGTTTCGAAGCTTGCAAATCTCCTGGTTTCGGCTCCGGCCGACGTTGCCTGGGCCTATCTGCGAAATTCGGCTAAGAGCCCAATTTTTAATCCCGATTAGAAGAAGCCCTATGAGGGCGCATATCTTCGCCGTGAGCAAGACAACCAAAAAAAGGTTTCCTGAAATGGAGCAGGTACACCCGCGCTATAGATGAGGCAAACCTGGAGGCGGGCCCAAGCCGCGATAAGCGTTGTGGTGTTTCCTGTGGAGTGCCTGCCGGATGAGGCGTTCGCCGCCCTGACGTACCAACAAGTGGTTTGTACGGCGCTTAACTACAGCGATCGCGTAAGAGTGCTGATCATGGACCAGTCATCGAAGGCTTCGGTGTTGGGCGAGGCTCGCACTTTCTCCATTGACTCCACCATCGCCCTGCGTCTGCTGGTGTTGCGCCTGTCTGGCGGCTCATTGGAAACCATGGGCGCCAGGATCTGCTGCAAGCCTGGAGAGACTCTGCAATGATCACTCCACTGGAATCGAAGACACAAAATCAGGGTGGTTTGCCCACAATGGCCTGTACCATCACCCGCCCCTGGCCAACCTACGGTAATTTTCGAACGCTTCCACAGCGCGAGCGCTGGTTGCTTTACGGAAGCGCCAAGGCCTACCGCGAGTCGCTGGGGAGCCCGCAGGAACAATGTAAATGTCGGCGTATATACCCAATCTATCCGAAGTGGTTATATTCGGCCGAGGACAGAGCTTCCTCTAATTCTTGATACTTACGAGAGTCCAGAGAACGTTGATTGCTTTATCTTTAGCAAGCAGGATTTTTCATAAGCTCTAGCTGTGTGATGAATCTGTTCGCCTCTCAATATTTCGATATCATTTAAGAGGAGGCACGAAGAAGGTCAAAACTTGACCTTCTTCGCTCAAAAATTTTCCCTGAATAGCTTTTTACCCCCTCCCACCAGTCGCCTTCCCTAAGACTGGCGTTCTTAGCCTCGCGTGAGGTACTCGTAAAGACGATACGTTTTTATTTAAGCGGGCTGGCCGGATGGAATGAGGCATGGGTCAGGGAGAGCGTTCTTGGAGATGCTTTTGTGGAGGTTTAAATTGACAGCATGTCGCCAATAGAAGCCCACTATTAGCAAGAATATGGGACCTGTAGATGGTGAGGAAAGACCATCTTGAAACATATTAAACACTGTAAAGAACGGTATGATTATCACCATCATCGCAATATAAAATCGTTTTTGGTATTCGTCTTCTTGTTGTGCTTTGAAGAATGGTTTTATTATTTTCCAGAGAAATATTAAGTAAAATATTCCTGCTATCCCTCCCATCTTCCAAAGGGCTCCTAAATATTGGTTGTGGGGAGTGTATCCAGATGTACTAACGTCATTGTCGAAGTAGCCGAGTTCTGAATCGAAAATACCATATCCGCTAAAGCCAGTACCGAATAACGGGCTCTTAATCAGGTCTTCAATTAATATCACATATAAACCTAATCGTCCAGACGATACGCCATCCCAGTTTCCAGAGTATATGTTGTCTATCATGATTAATATTTTTGCAAACAGTTCGGAGAAATAGTCTGAAAATAATATTACAATGGTGGCGCAAGAAAATAGCGAAAAGACTATATAAAAGAATACTTTTATTGTTCTGCGGGTTGTCATCTTTCCAGCAAAAAAACAGCACAGGCAGCTAACGACCAATCCGAGCGCAGCTTGTCGTGATCCGCTGCCTAACACTAAAATCAAGCTGCACATCATTCCAATATATGAAACTAATCGTAAGCTTCTTTTTGGTTTCATTATTACGCCAAGTGACAGGCAAATCATGAATGCTACTGAGAAAAATACAGCGATACCATTAATTCCATTGCTACCGTGAAATTTCAGGCCAAAAAATGTTGGGTCAAATACCCCGCCATAAATGACCTCTCCCGGAATACGTTCAAACTCAACAAATGTCGTCACATGCCCCTTGAATAAAATCGCATCAATTGTTGCTGCAAACGCAGTGAAGGTAATAAAGTAGATGAGATTTCTGTTGAATTTTTCGGGATTAAGATTGACTTCTGCTAAGCTTCGTCCCAGTAAGTATATTAGGTAAGGTTTGAAAAAGAAGGCCATGGAAAGAAGTGCTCTTGTTATGTTTCCCGGCTGGAAAAATAGTTGTATGTAAATTATCGATATGAGTGAAAAAGCTATACTAGTCAAAAGCCATTTGTTCGCTCTCTGATAAATAAATAGTACGTAGGGTAGCGCAATTAGGCATAGGCCGTCAGAGGGGGCTATTTCGACACCCAGAGCTGGAACAAATATCCGTAACGGAACGCACAGTAAAATAGCTGAAATAAATAACAGCATTCTTCACGAACCTTATGTTGGAATTTCCAAATAAAACGCACTGTACGGACTCGTCTCGCAAACGCCGATTTTACAAATCGGCGGTGCCTGATTTTGGAGACGGTAGCCCGCGTTCGCAAAAGCAATCCTATGCATGATGATTCCTTTGTATTGTATTAATCGAGGTCCGTTCGAATAACAGAGACTGTAGACGTGTTTTGAAATTGCGACAGGGCATTCGGTAAATTTCGTTCGGCAGGACGCCGAGGGAGGGTGGACCGTTCCAGAACTAAAGGCGCCCCCCTTGTAGAGTACAGTCTTTAGCCCTGTCATTTCCTTGAGGTCATGGAGCGCTTTGCGCTTCGGTGGGGCGGCTTTTGAGAGGAGTTCCAAAACTTGGAGGGTTAGCGGTTGCGCCAGGCTCGCCTGTCAACCGCCGCCGCCATCACCGCCGACGGAGCCAGCGCCATAATGGCTGTGCATGCCTACCAAGCCTAAGGCACCGACTATGCCGGCGTTAAATGACGTTCCGCAGCTTAATGAAGCGCGGGTGTTGCTTGAATTGTAGGCACAGAAAATTTGGAGACACTCTGAATCCAGTAGCGGCGGTATTTGGTCTGGTCGGGAGGTACAGGTTTTTGGCGAGACCATGAGTGTTCAGTGTTCAGCGCCTCTCGGTAAGCCTGCCATTCCTTTGCTTCTGCAATATCGGCTGCACTTTTTTGGTCATCGAACCAACCCAAAATGTACACCTCCCCTTGATCGGCTCCATGTTCTACGAGTAGGTAAATGTCTTTCATAATCTAAATCCGCTGAAGCGTTTCTCAATTTCCCGGTAAAGGGAGTTTGATCGGGGTATCGGCCCAAACCCTGGTTAGTTTAGGTGGCTTTCACTAGCGCGTGTGCACTGTGAGAGGTTAATCCAGAGGAAGAGTCAGCTCACGGTCTTTGTTTCGTACGTTGCCCACGGCTGTGCCTACCTTAATGCATGAGGTCGACGGATCAGCCGCCCAAGGCAGCCTTGGTCAGTAACAAGGCGGGGTTTTTATAATCGTGCTTGCTTGAAACGGCTGACCGGGCGCACCAAACCAAGGTTTTCGCGCAGTGTGGTGCCGGTGTATTCGCGACGAAACAAACCGCGCCTCTGTAACTCAGGAACGACCAGGCCGGCAAAATCCTCCAGCCCACCCGGCAGGTGCGGTACCAGAATATTGAAGCCATCCGCCGCACCTTCTTCAAACCAGCGCTGCAGTTCATCGGCGATCTGAATCGGCGTGCCGATCACGCTGTAATGACCGCGGCCACCGGCAATGCGTCGGCCCAGTTGCGCCAATGTCAGGTGTTCGCGCTGGGCCAGTTCACTCAGCAGTTGCTGGCGGCTGCGTTGACCGCTGTCGGTCAAGGGTAACTCGGGCAGCGGCCCATCGAGGGGGTAGCCGGACAGGTCGAAATTACCCAACATGCGCCCCAGCAACGCCACCCCCACCTTGGGTTCGACCAGCGCCTGGAACGCTTCGAATTTGGCCTGGGCCAAGGCTTCGGTTTGCCCCACCACCACAAACACGCCCGGCATGATTTTCAGCGAATCGGCCTCGCGCCCGTATTGGCCCAGGCGAGCTTTGAGGTCGCTGTAGAAGGCCTGCGCGTCGGCCAGTGAGGTCTGCGCGGTAAACACCACTTCGGCGGTCTGCGCGGCCAGCTCACGGCCGGTTTCCGAGGAGCCAGCCTGCACGATCACTGGCTGGCCCTGGGGCGAGCGCGCCACGTTCAGGGGGCCTTTGACCTGGAAGTGTTCGCCCACATGGTCCAGCACATGGCGTTTACTTGGTTCGTAATAGCGCCCGCTGGCCTTGTCGCGCACGAAGGCGTCATCGTCCCAGCTGTCCCACAGCCCCGTCACCACCTTATGAAATTCCCGTGCGCGGCTGTAGCGTTCGGCATGCCCCAGGTGCTCGTCGCGACCGAAATTCAGCGCCTCGGCGGCGTTATCCGAGGTCACCAGGTTCCAGCCTGCGCGACCGCCGGAGAGGTGATCCAGCGAGGCGAATTTACGCGCCACGTGGTACGGCTCGTTATAGCTGGTGGTAGCGGTGGCGATCAGGCCGATATGTTCGGTCACGGCACTGAGGGCCGAGAGCAGGGTGAGCGGCTCGAAATGATCCGAGCGCGCCATCTGGCTGGCGACCTCGCCGGTGGCGGCGGCGATGCTGTCGGCCACGAACAGTGCGTCGAACTTCGCCGCTTCCGCCACCCGTGCCAAATGCTTGTAGTGGGCGAAGTCCAGGCCAGCGTTCGCCGGTACGTCGGGGTGGCGCCAGGCGGCCACGTGGTGCCCGGTAGCCATCAGGAAGGCGCCGAGTTTGAGTTGACGGCCCATGCTAGAAATCCTTGCGCAGTTGCACGCCGAAGTAACGCTCATCGTCACGAGGCACGGCGCGGTAGATGTAGTTGCCGCCGCTGGCTAGCAGCGGTGAGTAGGATTTGTCGGCGAGGTTCTTCGCCAACAGCGCCACGCGCCAGCCATTGGTGTAGTCGGCCAGGGCCACGCTGGCGTTCCAGAGGCCGTAGGCGCCTTGTTTGGTGTTCAGGTTCTGGCTGATGTCGTATTGCACTTCGCTCTGCCAGCTGTAGTCAGTGCCCAGTTCGATATCCAGGCCGTTATCCAGAGGGATGCTGTAGTCGGCGCGCACGTAGCTTTTCCAGTCCGGGCTGAACGGCAGTGGTTTGCCATTGACGTTGCAGGTTGCCGCTGCGCCTGGCGGGCACGCGAACTGATCGATGCGCGCTCGGGTATAGGCCAGGGCGCCGGAGAGCTTGAGTTGCTGGGTGGCTTGCAGGGCGTAATCGAGCTCGACGCCTTCGGTGCTGACGCTGCCGGCGTTGATCAGGCGCGTCACGACTTGGCCGGCAACCGTGTCAAAAAAATTGGCCTGGTAGTTGTCGTAGTCACTGTGGAACACCGCCAGGTTGGTGGTCAGGCGGTTGTTCCAGGCCGTGGCCTTTATTCCGGCTTCCCAAGTATTGGAGGTTTCTGGCTTGAGCGCGTCGGTGTCGCGCGGCTGCATGTTGAAAAACACGTTGTAGGCCGGGCCTTTGTAGCCACGCGAGTAAGTGAGGTAGCTGGTCACGGTGTCGCTGATGTCGTACTGCACGCCCAGCCGCCCGGACCAACCGTCCTCGTCTACCGAACCGGAACTCGATGTCGCCGGTTGAATGCCGCTGACGGTAGTGGCAGAGGTGGACACGCGGCGATGGTCGTACTTCAAGTCGTCATGGGTGTAACGCAACCCGGCGATGCCGCGAAAGCGCGAGGTGAAGTTGAGCGTGGTCTCGCCGAACACCGCGTAGCTGTCGCTGGTGGTGCTGTAGTCGGCAATGCCTCTATCGACCCGCGTCGTGGTGGTGAGGGTGCGCTGATAGGTCTCCTCATCCTTGCCATGCATGTAGAACAGGCCGCCGACGTACTCCAGGAACTCGCCTTTGGGCGAGGCCAGGCGCAGCTCCTGGGAGTATTGGTCGAACGCCAGGTCGCCCTTGTCAGCGGTGCCGGGGAACGCGGCGGTGACCGTGCCGAGACGATCGCCATCCTGATATTGAATGTTGTCCCAGCCGCGCCAGGCGGTGATCGAGGTGAGGGTGTAGTCGCCCAGGTTCCAGTCCAACTGTGCCGACAGGCCCTTGTTGGTGTCTTGCACATGGCTGCGGGTATCGGTGTTGATATCGCGGTTGTCGCTTGAGGCGCGCACCGGCCTCAAGGCATTGCTGAACGCCGGGTTCAGGGACTTGCTGACCACACCATTGGGCGCGTCATCGTGGGACTGCATGTAATCGGCGATCAGGGTCAGCTTCACGTCGTCGTTGGGCGTGAACTCCAGCTTGCCGCGAACGCCCTTGTGGTTGTAGCCATTGACCTCCTGACCGTTATGGCGGTTGTCGACGTTGCCGTCGTAGCTGCCGAACAAGGTGCTGATCGAGCCTTTGAGTACCTCCGGTACCAGGCTGCCGCCGATGCCGAAGCGCGTGCGGCTTTCATTACCGCTGTAGAACGACTGATCGATAAACCCCTGGGTCTGGGCCGTCGGCGCCTTGCTGGTGATATTCAGCACGCCGGCCGAGGCGTTCTTGCCGAACAGCGTGCCTTGCGGGCCGCGCAGTACTTCGATGCGCTCAAGGTCCAGCAGGTCGAGGGTGGCCTGGCCGGGGCGTGCATAGACCACGCCGTCGATCACCGTGGCCACAGTGGGCTCCACCCCAGGCGAGGTAGAAATGGTGCCCACGCCGCGCACGAACAATGAGGTGTCCTTGTTCGAAGCACCGGTGCGAAAGTTCAGCGATGGCACCTGCTGCGCGATGCTCGCCACCCCGTTGCGATTGTCACGCTCCAGTTGCTCGCCATCGAGCACCGAGACGGCCACCGGGACTTTTTGCAGCGATTCTTCGCGGCGGGTAGCGGTGACTGTCACGGATTGGAGCGTGGGTTCCTGCTCATCAGCCGCAACAGCGCCGCAGACGGGCAAGGCGCTGAGGCCGGCCAGAAGCAACAAATGGGTGTGCCGTGGAAAGTTATGCATGCTGTGCCCGCTCGAAAAAATACCCTGGTCCGCTGCGGTTCTGCGACCGTCAGCGCCTGTGAACATGTCTTGGGCATTCGCTCGAGCGAGTAGCAGACAGCGCGCTTTGTTAGCGCTAACATCGGCATTATTGAAGCGGGCCGTTTAGAGCGTCAAATACTAAAAAATTAGTTTTATATTCCTTTTTTGAGGTTTTGCCGTGGACGAACACAAACCGCGCAAGCGCCGGGGCGCCGGCCGCGTCACCCTGAACACCGTGGCGCGCCAGGCCGGGGTATCGGCCATTACCGTGTCGCGTTACTTCAACCAACCTGAACAGGTGTCACCCGAGCGCCGTGAACGTATCGCCCAGGTAGTTGCGCAGTTGGGGTATGTGCCGAACCTGGTGGCCGGCGGGTTGGCCTCCGCGCGCGGCAAAATCGTTGCGATGGTGATTCCGAATATTTCGGGGCCGATTTTTGCCAATACGCTGCAGGGCTTCAGCGACACCCTCAGTCGTCACGGTTACCAGCTGTTGTTGGCCTCCAGCTATTTCAGCATCGAACAGGAGGAAAGTGCGGTGCGTGCCTTTCTCGGCTGGTCGCCTTCAGCGCTGGTGCTGACCAGCCGCTTTCACAGCCCTGGCACCGAGAAGATGATCGCCGAGGCAGATATACCGATCGTCGAAACCTGGGACTACGTGCCGGAACGCGCGCCGTTGCAAGTGGGTTTTTCTCATTATGAAGTGGGCGTCACCGCCGCTCGCTACTTGCATGGCAAAGGCTATCGGCGCATCGCCTTCGTACAAAACAGTGCAGTGGGCGACTTCAGCGCATTGGAGCGGCGCGATGGGTTTACCGCGACCCTCTCCGAGTTGGGTGTGCAGCCGTGGGTCTTTGTGCCGGACGCCGACCGTGCGCCCTTCGAAGCTGGCAAGCAGGCCATGGACACGCTGATGGGGCAGACGATCACGCCCGACGCGATTTTCTTCGCCAATGACAACCTCGCCGCGGGCGGTTTGCTGGCCGGTCAACGCGCCGGGCTGAGCATCCCCCAGGACTGCGCTGTATTGGGTTTTGGCGATTACCCGTTTGCCCATATGTTGCTGCCCAGCCTCAGCACCCTCCAGCCACCCGCGTTGGAGATTGGTGTACTCGCTGCCACACGCGTCCTGCAAAGTCTGGGCGTATTAGCCACCGATGAAGTTAAGCGCTTGAATCTTTTGCACTGTCAGTTAATTGAAAGAGAGAGCACCTGAATGACCCGCCGTTATGGCTAATTGCAACTAGTGGCTATTGGCTGCTAACGCTCTAAATCAGTGCATTTGGCAATGTTTTGTATTTAATTACCCCCTTATCCGGAACTAGGGCTATAACTTCCAGTCGATACACCGGCTAACGCCTGCCTGGGCTATGGCGAACTAATGGCATTGTTCGGTAGTTCTAAATAGCCATACTTTTCGCAACGTTAGATATTCCTCAATGATGTCGTCAGCGCCCATCGATGCTTGCAAGATGCAGATCCCGCATACCGACCAGGTGTGCGCGTGGCTGATGCAGCACGCCGGGCTCAAAATCGCTGATCTGGAACGCGCCCAGCGTTTATCCACTGAGCCTGGCGACCTGCTCGGTTTACTCACGCGCCTGGGCCTGGTGTCCGAGGTCGAACTGGCTCGCGCCTGGGCCGATTTGCTGGATGCGCCACTGCTGCTGGCCGACGCGGCGCCACCGTTGCTCGACCCGCTTCCCGTGCTCACCGAGCGCTTTATGCGTCATTACCAGGTCGTGCCCATGGGTTGGCATCAGGGCGGGTTGCGTGTAATGGCCGCCAACCCGGCGCAGTGGTATCCGTTCCAGGCCCTGGCGTATGCCTGTGAGGTGCCGGTCTGGCTGGCAGTCGGTTCGTGTAATGAAGTCGAGACGCTGATCGAGCGCTATTACGGCCAGGGCCGTTCCGCCATGGGCAGCCTGATCGAAAACCTCGATGAGCAGGGCGGCGTGCTGGAAGACATCGAACACCTCAAGGACATGGCTTCCGAAGCGCCAGTGATTCGCCTGGTCAATCTGATCCTGCAGCGCGCCGTGGAACAGCGCGCCTCGGATATCCATATCGAACCCTTCGAAAACCAACTCAAGGTGCGCTACCGCATCGACGGCGTGCTGCACGACGCCGAAGCACCGCCTGCCAGTTCGTCGGCGGCGGTGATCTCGCGGGTGAAGATCATGGCGCGCCTGGACATCGCCGAACGACGCCTGCCCCAGGACGGGCGCATCATGCTGCGCATCCAGGGCAAAGCGTTGGACCTGCGGGTGTCCACGGTGCCCACCAGCTTTGGCGAGTCGGTGGTGATGCGCCTGTTGGACCGGCAAACCGTGCAATTCGATTTCCCCAGCCTGGGCTTCGACGGCCCGCGCCTGGCGGCCTTCCAGGATCTATTGACGCGGCCCCACGGCATCCTGTTGGTCACAGGGCCTACGGGCTCGGGCAAAACCACCACACTTTATACCGCGTTGTCGCAGCTCAACACGGCTGAACGCAAGATCATCACCGTGGAAGACCCGGTGGAATACCAGCTTGAAGGGATTAACCAGATCCAGGTCAAACCCGCCATCGGCCTGGACTTTGCCGGAGCGCTGCGCGCCATCGTGCGCCAGGACCCGGACGTGATCATGATCGGCGAAATCCGCGATCTGGAAACCTGCCGCATTGCCGTCCAATCCTCACTCACTGGCCATCTGGTCCTCTCGACCCTGCACACCAACAGCGCCGCTGCGAGTATCACGCGCTTGCTGGACATGGGCGTGGAGAGCTACCTGATTGCCTCCACGGTCAGCGGTATTCTCGCCCAGCGCCTGGTGCGGCGCCTGGACCCTGCCACGCGCGTGGCCTTCCAGGCCCCGCCGGAATTGATCAAGGAGCACGGCCTGGATCGCCTGACCGAGCAGCGTCCGATCCTGCTTTACCGCGGTGACTATCACGGCCGCAGCGCCCTCACTGAGTTGTTGGTAATGAACGACGAGTTGCGTGGCCTGCTGATGGGCCACGCCGACGCCGCCAGCCTCGAGCACGCCGCCCGCCGCGCCGGTTTGCGCACCTTGTATGAAGACGGTTTGCGCCAGGCCCTGGCCGGTGTCACCTCCCTGGAAGAAGTGCTGCGCGTCACCCGCGGAGATGACGCGTGAGCCTGTTCAAGTTCCGCGCCCTGGACAGCCAGGGCGTGGCCCAGAGCGGCACGTTGCAGGCCATTGACCAAGCGGCCGCTGTCGCCGTCTTGCATCAGCGCGGGTGGTTGTTGCTGCACATCGAAACGGCCAGCGGCCCCTTGTTGCGCCAGGCACGTGGGCAGTTGAAGGGCGTAGCGCTGGTGAGTTTCACCCAGCAATTGGCCACGCTACTGGGCGCCGGCCAGCCCCTCGAACGCGCTTTAAACCTGTTGCTCAAGCAAGCCCGCCATCCTCAGGTGCAGGCCTTGATCGAGCGCATTCGCGACCAGGTCAAGGCCGGAAAACCGCTGTCGGCGGCGCTGGAGGAGGAGGGCGGCACGTTTTCCCCGCTGTACCTGAGCATGGTGCGCGCCGGTGAGGCCGGCGGGGCGCTGGAGGGCACCTTGCGCCAGCTCAGCGACTACCTGGAGCGCAGCCAGTTACTGCGCGGCGAGGTGATCAATGCGCTGATCTACCCGGCGTTCCTGGTGGTGGGTGTACTGGGTTCCCTGGCGCTGTTGCTCGCCTATGTGGTGCCGCAATTCGTGCCGATTTTTCAGGACCTTGGCGTACCGATTCCACTGATCACCCAGGTGATCCTGGCGCTCGGCGAGTTCCTCGGCGCCTATGGCCTGGTGGTGCTGGCCGGGTTGTCGATCAGTGGGTGGATTCTGGCGGCGCGCCTGCGCGACCCCCGTCGCCGTGAGCGTTACGACCGTCACCTGCTGAGCATCCGCGTGATCGGCCCGCTATTGCAACGGGTGCAAGCCGCCCGCCTGACCCGCACCCTCGGCACGTTGCTCAGCAATGGCGTGGCGCTGCTGCCCGCGCTGGTGATCGCCCGGCAAGTCTGCAGCAACCGTGCGCTCCAGGCGCAAGTGGCGCTGGCAGCGCAACGGGTCAAGGGCGGCGGCACCCTGGCCGATGCGTTCGGCCGCCAGCCGCTGCTACCGGAGCTGGCGCTGCACATGATTGAAGTCGGTGAACAGGCCGGTGAACTGGACAGCATGCTGCTCAAGGTCGCCGACATCTTCGACGTCGAGGCCAAGCGCGCCATCGAACGCTTGCTCGCTGCACTGGTGCCGACCCTGACCGTGGTCATGGCGGTGCTGGTGGCGGTGATCATGCTGGCGATCATGCTGCCGCTGATGAGCCTCACCAGCCATATATGAACTTTCAAGGAGCAGAACCGATGAAAACCCGACACCGCCAAGGCGGCTTCACCCTTTTGGAAATGCTGGCGGTGATCGTGCTGCTGGGCATTGTCGCGACCATTGTGGTGCGCCAGGTCGGTGGCAATGTGGACAAGGGCAAGTACGGCGCGGGCAAGGCGCAATTGGCCAGTTTGAGCATGAAGATCGACAGCTACGCCCTGGACGTGGGGGCGCCGCCCAACAACCTGCAACAGCTGCTCGACAAGCCGGCCAGTGCTTCCAACTGGTCCGGCCCCTACGCCAAGCCTTCGGAGCTGAAAGACCCGTTCGGCCACGGGTTCGGCTATCGCTTTCCCGGTGAGCACGGTGCCTTCGACCTGATCTTCTACGGCCAGGACGGCCAACCCGGCGGTGAGGGCTACAGTGCCGACCTGGGCAACTGGGAATAACCCGCCCGTGGTCCAGCGAGGCTTTACCCTGCTGGAGATGCTGGTGGTCATTCTATTGATCGGCATTGCGGCGGGGTTGTTGGGGCTGGGTGTACGGCAAGGGCTGCAGGTGGCCATGGAGCGCCGGGTGGTCGCGCAGATGGTCGAGGCCCTGCGCGCTACGCGGGCGAGCGCCATCGTCAGCGGCCAGGCGACGCACACTCAGTTTGACCTCCAGGGCCGCACATTCCAGGCTCCAGGGCGTGCGTCACAGCAGTGGCCAGCGCAGGTGCAAGTGACCTTGCACAGTGCCGAGCAGGCCGGGGCCGCCGTGGTGTTCTATCCCGACGGCAGTTCTACCGGCGGCAACCTGCTGCTGGCCAACGGCAGCCGGCGTTGGCGCATCGACATAGGTTGGCTCACCGGCAGTGTGCAGTCCAAGGCGCTGCCATGAAGCACCAGGCCGGCTTCACCTTACTGGAAATGCTCGCCGCCCTGACGTTGATGGCGGTGTGCAGCAGCGTGTTGCTGGTTGCCTTCGGCCAGAGCGCGCGCGCCTTGTCCCAGGTGGCCCGCAGTGACCGCCTTACCCATGCCGCGCTCACGCTGCTGGACCAGGAAGCTGCCGGCCCGCTGATTGAAGGAACCCGCCAAGGCCAACTCGACGGCATCCATTGGCAATTGACCAGCACCCGCCAACAGCCGCACCTGTTTCGTCTTGACCTGAACGTGCGTGAAGGCGCGCATCAGGCGCACTTCAGCACTTTGAAGGCGCGCCTGTGAAGCGCCGTGAGCAGGGTTTCACCCTGCTGGAAGTGCTCGTGGTGCTCAGCTTGCTGTCGGTGTTGTTGCTGCTGGTGAGCGCAGCGTTGCTGGGGGCCAATCGGGCGGTGGCCAAGGCCCAGGCCTACACCGTCAGCCTGGATGAAATGCGCGCCGCCCAACAGTTTTTGCGCACCTCGATCAGCGAGGCGCTGCCGCTAAAGCTCACTGACGATGACAGCCAGGCCGAAGGTTTTTTTATCGGCACGCCTGAGCGTCTGCAGTTTGTGGCGACCTTGCCCGGTGTATTGGGCGGGGGAATCCAGCGCTTTACCCTGCAACGGGTCGGGCAGGATCTGCAGGTGGCTTTTTCGCAGAGGGCCTCCCACGCCAACGCGCAGCGCGATGAGCCGCAGGTGCTTTTGCATAACGTCGAGGCGCTGCAGTTCAGCTATCGCGGTGTCTCGCCACTGGGCCAGCCCACCGACTGGTTGAGCCCGTGGCCCTGGCCCCGGCGCTTGCCCACAGCGGTGCGTATCGACGCCTCCGTCGACGGGCCGGTGCCATGGGTCGCCCAGGTGGTTGCGCTGCGCCTGAACCTGTCCAGCGCGAGCAGCGAAGAATGAAGCGCCAACGCGGTGCGGCCTTGTTGCTGGTGTTGTGGGTGCTGGCCTTGCTCAGCGTATTGCTGGGTGGCCTGGCCGGGTGGGTGCAACTGCAAAGTCGCCAGGCGCTGTGGCTGCGCCAGCACACCCAGACGCTGTTGGCCGCTCAGGCCGGTATCGCACAGGTCATGGCGCAAGGGCAGTGGGTGGCGGACGGGCGTTCTATGGC
The DNA here is from genome assembly GCF_059419065.1 of Pseudomonas sp. GW821-FHT07B01. NCBI lineage: Bacteria > Pseudomonadati > Pseudomonadota > Gammaproteobacteria > Pseudomonadales > Pseudomonadaceae > Pseudomonas > Pseudomonas sp. GW821-FHT07B01. The sequence continues at coordinate 125,138 of NZ_JBWKRA010000006.1, forward strand.
ACTGACCTTCGACGACGCCCGCTTGCAGGTCAGTCTGCGCAGTGAGCGCGGCAAGTTGTACCTGGTCAACGCTGCCCCCCAAGACCTCACGCGCCTGGCCCTGGCCTGCGGCGCCACACCGGTTCAGGCCCAGCAGTTGGCCAAGGCCCTTGAGACTCGCCGCCATCAGGGCCTGGCGCCGTTTCGGGTGCTGGAGGAGGTACGTCAACTTCCCGGCATGACCCCGGCGCTCTACAGCCAACTACTGCCGCACATCACCTTGTGGAGCGACCTCGACCGGCCCGCTCCGGCATTCGCCAGCCCCCTGATGCGCAAGGCGTTGAACCTGCCACGCCAGGACGCCGAGGGCGTCGACCCCGGCCAGGTCGTGGAAATCGACAGCCGCGCCGAGCGCCCCGGCGGCTATCAGGCACGCCTGCGACTGACCCTTTTACTAAGCCCTGCGGAGGACAGCGCACGGCCCTATCGGGTGGTGCGGTGGCAAGAATGATTCAACTCGAACCGATTGCCCGCTATTGGCGCGGCAGCCTGCTGCAACAAGGCTGGCGCCTGTGGCTCACGGAGTTACGCGGCTGTGTGCCCAAGTGGCTGGCGTTCCAGGAACCGCCTGAGCAGGTTCATCACTGGCCGCTGACGGCTCCAGTGGTGCCAGGCAATGCGCGCCAGGTGCTGATGCTTGCTCCTGATGCCGTGTTGCAGCAAAGCGTGCAACTGCCTCTGGCTGCCGCGCGCAACCTCGTGGAGGTGGTTGGCTATGAGCTGGACCGCTATACCCCGTTCAACGCCGAGCAGCTCTACTTTGTCGCCCGCCAGGAGCGGCGCACACCCAGCCACCTGGAGGTGAGGGTGGTGGCGATCCTGCGCGAGCGCCTTGACCAGGTCCTCACTGACTGCGCCGCCCTCGGCCTGTACCCACACCGCGTGGATGTGGCGGGCCTGGGTATCGACCTGCTGCCCGCGCCGTTACGCCCGCGTTCGCGGCCTGCCGGCAAGCAATTGCAGCGCAGCCTGCCGTGGTTGTGCGGCGCGTTGCTGATCGCGGCGATGCTGTTGTGGCTCAACGACCGCCAGCGGGTACTCGACAGCATGCACGCCACTGTCCAACAGCAAAAAGCCGAGGTCGCCCAGGTGCACGCCCTGCGCCAGCAACTGCTCAACACCCGTGGCGCGGCGCAGTACCTCAGCCAGCGTAAACGGGCGCAACCGCCCCTGGCCGCGCTGCTGAATGACTTGACCAGTTGCCTGCCCGCCGACACCTGGCTCGACCAATTGGACGTCAAGGACGGCGAGGTGAGTTTCTCCGGCCAGAGCGCCAAGGCCAGTGGCCTGATCAGCCGCATCAAAGGCTGCCAGCGCTTGGACAACGCGCAGTTCGAAGGGGTGATCCAACCCGACGCACGCACCGGCAAGGACCAGTTTGCCTTGCGTGCCCACTTACGCCAGGAGGCCGCCGATGCGCCGACCCCTCACACGCCGTGAACGCCGCGGCGCCGCCTTGTTGACCCTGGCGTTGGTGCTCGGCGCGGCCTATTGGCTGTTGATCGACAGCTGGTTCGCCGGGCCGCTGCGGGCCATGGGTGAACAGGCCGAACAGTTGCGTGAACAGCAGCAGCGCTATGCCAGCGTCATACGCCAGGGCGATGCCTTGCGCGAACAGTTGGCGCAAGCACAGCAAGACCCGGCCAGCAGCGCCAGCCTGTTGCCAGGGGACGACCCGGACGTGGTCGCCGCCGACCTGATGCAGCGTCTCGCCGACCTGATCAACAGCCACGCCAACCTCGGCGGCGGCTGCAACCTCACCCAGCGCAAACCGATCACGCCTGAACAGAACGACAGCGAGCCCTATCGTCAGGTCAAGGTTAGCCTCACGCTCAATTGCGCCATCGAACCGCTGACCGCGATCCTGCATGGGCTGGAATATCAACCGCCTTTTCTGTTCGTCGATGAGTTGCATATCCGTCGCGACAAACAGGCGCCAGCCAGTGGCGGGGCGGGCAAGCTGGCGGTGCAACTGCTGGTGCGCGGCTACCTGCAACCGGCGCGGGTGGCACCATGATTGGCCCATTGCGTCCTCTTGAATGGGGCTGGCTCGGCGTGGCCGGGCTCTTGGGGCTGTTGATGGCGATGATCCTCAGCAGCATCGGCGACGCCCCCCGGTGGTTACCCGATGCGCCGGTGCACGCGCCACCCTCGTTCCAGGTGCAGGCCGCTCCCACGCCGGCGTTGCGAGACCTTGCCGGTACCTGGCAAGCGCCGCTGTTCAGCCCGGATCGCCGTCCGGACCGGGAGGTGGGTAAAACCCAAGTGGCGAGCCTGGCCAACCTGACCCTCAGCGGCATCATGATCACCGGCAACCTGCAAATGGCCATGCTCAAGCAAGCCGGTGGCCCAACGCTCACGGTGCGCTTGGGCCAGGCGTTGCCCAACGGCTGGCGCCTGGAACACCTGACCCCGCAATACGCTCGTTTTGCCCTCAACGGGCGCACCCAGACCCTGAGCCTCTACGGTAAGCGGTTACCCCTGATCTCACATCCCCGCGAGTCTCTCCCTTGATTGATATGCGCACTTCGCTGTTTTGCCTGGCTACCGCCGTTTCCCTGGGCGGCTGTGGCTCTTTGCCCGACACCCTCGACCCGGACGACGACCTGCTGCACGAGGCCCTGCAGGGCACCGGCGCACAACGCCCGCCGCTTCAGGCGCCTGTGGCCGAAACCGCTCCACCTGCCACCCAGGCTCCGCCGCAGCGCCAGCTCATTCGTGGCAATCAAGCGTTTGTGCGCCAACCCGCGGCACCCGTAAACGTGCCGGAGCAGGGCGGCGACATCGTGTTCAACTTCGCCGATCAGCCCATCGAGGCCGTGATCAACAGCGTGATGGGCGACCTGCTGCACGAGAACTACAGCATCGCCGAGGGCGTGAAGGGCACGGTCAGCTTCTCCACCTCCAAGCCTGTAGACAAACAGCAAGCGCTGTCGATTCTCGAAACCCTGTTGTCCTGGACCGACAACGCCATGATCAAACAGGGCAACCGCTATGTGATCCTGCCGGCCAACCAGGCAGTGGCGGGCAAGCTGGTGCCGCAGATGCGCGTGGCGCAACCGGCCAGCGGCCTCTCGGCACGTCTGTTTTCACTGCGCTATATCTCGGCCACCGAGATGCAGAAACTGCTCAAACCCTTCGCTCGTGAAAACGCTTTTTTGTTGGTGGACCCGGCGCGCAATGTCCTGAGCCTGGCCGGCACGCCCGACGAACTGGCCAACTACCAGGACACCATCGACACTTTCGACGTGGACTGGCTCAAGGGCATGTCGGTGGCGGTGTTCGGCCTGCAACGCGCCTCGGTGGCCGAGCTGATGCCCGAGCTGCAAGCCATGTTCGGCGCGGACAGTGGCACACCCCTGGCCGGCATGCTGCGGTTCTTGCCGGTCGAGCGCACCAACTCGGTGGTGGCGATTTCTTCCCAGCCCCAGTACCTCAGCGAAGTGGGCGACTGGATCCGCACCATCGACGAGGGCGGCGGCAACGAGCCGCAGATGTATGTGTACGACGTGCGCAATATGAAGGCCGCCGACCTCGCCAAGTACCTGCGGCAGATCTACGGCAACGGCGCGATCAAGGATGACGCCCCGGCGAAAGTAGCGCCGGGCTTGCGTACCACCACCTTGTCCTCGTCCACCAGTGCCGGTTTGCAGGCGAGCGCCCCGGTGCCCGCAGCCGAAGAACCTGAATCCGAGCCTGCCGAAAACACCCAGGCATCGCCCACCAGCGACCTCGAGGCGGGCACGCGCATCACCGCGCAAAAGAGCAGCAACCAACTGCTGGTACGCACCCGCCCGGCGCAATGGAAAGAGATCGAAGCGGCGATCAAACGCCTCGACAACCCACCGCTGCAAGTGCAGATCGAGACGCGCATCCTGGAGGTCAAGCTCACCGGCGAACTGGACCTGGGGGTGCAGTGGTACCTGGGCCGCCTGGCCGGCAATTCCACCAGCACCACGGTGGCCAATGCTTCCGGCAGCCAAGGCGCCTTGGGCGGTGGCGGGGCAGGGCTGGGGGCGGCGGACTCGTTGTTCTACTCCTTCGTCAGTTCCAACCTGCAAGTGGCCCTGCACGCCCTGGAGACCAACGGCCGCACCCAGGTGCTGTCGGCGCCATCGCTGGTGGTGATGAACAACCAGCCGGCGCAGATCCAGGTGGGGGACAACATTCCCATCAGTCAGACCACCGTCAATACCGGGGACGCCGACACCACCTTGAGCAGTGTGGAATATGTGCAGACGGGGGTGATTCTGGATGTGGTGCCGCGCATCAATCCGGGTGGGCTGGTGTACATGGATATCCAACAACAGGTCAGTGATGCCCAGAACTCGACGGGAAACAGTGAGACGCCGGTGAACCCGCGTATCTCCACGCGCTCGGTGTCCACCCAGGTGGCGGTGCAGAGTGGCCAGACGGTGCTGCTCGGCGGGTTGATCAAGCAAGACAACGCTGAGAGCGTCAGTGCCGTGCCTTACCTGGGGAAGATTCCGGGGTTGCGCTGGTTGTTTGGCAATACCAGCAAGTCCAAGGACCGCACGGAGCTGATTGTGTTGATTACGCCGAGGGTGATTACCAGCAGCAGCCAGGCGCGGCAGGTGACGGATGATTATCGCCAGCAGATGCAGCTGTTGCGACCGGCTCAATGATCCTGGCTGTACCGAGTACCCATGTGGGAGGGGGCTCGCTCCCGATGGTTGCCTGGCACCTCGCGATCAAAAATGTGGGAGCTGGCTTGCCTGCGATGACAGCCTGCCAGCCGACACCTATCAACCTGACACCCCGCGATCAAAAATGTGGGAGCTGGCTTGCCTGCGATAACGGCGTGCCAGCCGACGCCTATCTACCTGACACTCCGCAATCAAACTGTGGGAGCGGGCTTGCTCGCGAAGGCGGCCTAACAGGCGACGCAGTTATACCGGGTACATATCCATTCCTGCGGTAACGGCCACTTAGGGTTCCGCCCTGACGGCGGCTCACTTTGCAAAAGCGGCAAAGTAAGCAAAACGCTCTTGCCCCACCACTCGGCACCTCGCCTGGGCTCGGTGTGCCCGTAATCCGCCAGTGATTTGGGGGGCCGCCGCCACGCGCCATCCATGGCGCGGGGCGGCTAAACCGGCATCCCTGCCGGTTTACCCCCCAAATCCCTGTCGAATTCCGGCCAGCGTGGTTTGACGGGGCGCTTAAGATCAAAAGCAGATCAAGATCAAGAGCGGCTCGCTTCGCATCGTGGTTACCGTCCTTAGTTACCGTTGCGATGGGGGCGTGTCAGTAAATGCATTTTGGCTGGCCCACAGTCATCAGGAGCACGCCCCCTTCCACACTTTGAGCGTTCTGCGAGCTCAGATTAAAAATCATTTTTATGAATAATTGTTTTTATAAATAATGAAAGTACAGAATATTAGCTTATGCCCAAATAGCATTATATTTTTAAAATCCATTCCGTTATGTTTGATCCCAACAGCCTACCCCTGACCTCGGATGGTACCCAGCGTGATTCAGATTCTGCGCGCCTGACCGGGTAATCATCCCGCCGCCGCAGAGTCGTTGGACGGGAGCTCAACGTATGTTGCCACTTCAAACCCCTCGCTTGCCCCACACCTAGCCCAAGCCGCATCGCCCCTTTGACTACCGGCCACGTCGCGCCAGGCGCGTGCCTGCCCGACTTTGCGATTTGGAAAAAGCTGGAATGGATATGAAGCAAATTCTGCAACCTACTGCTGCCCTGACCCTGTCGCTGTTCGCCGCAGCAGCCCAGGCCCAGGATGACAGCACCTTGTCGACGGTCGTCGTGACCGGCAACCGTGGCGCCGAGCAGCGCACGGTCACCAGCAGCCCGGTGCCGATTGACGTGGTCAGCGCCCGGCAATTGCAAAACACCGGCAAGCCCGGGTTGATGGAGGCGTTGAGCGCGGTGATCCCTTCGCTGACCCTGCCGGAAAAAACCGGTTGGGACGCCAGCGGCATTGCCCGGGCACCGAACCTGCGGGGTTTGAGCGCCGCCGAAGTGTTGGTGCTGGTCAACGGCAAGCGCCGCCACACCAGTGCCACCTTGAATATCAACGGCATCAACACCGGCGCGGCGCCGGCTGACCTGGACCTGATCCCCATCAGCGCCATCGACCATGTCGAAGTGCTGCGCGATGGTGCGGCTGCCCAATACGGGTCTGACGCCATCGCCGGGGTGATCAACGTGATCCTCAAGGCTGACACCCGTGGTACCTCGGTGACCCACGCGGGCCTTGGCTACGACGGCAAGAAACAGACCGTGCAGCAAAGCCTCAACAAGGGCTTCGAAATCGGCAACGGCGGCATCGTGCAACTGGCCCTGGATGCACGCAGCCAGAACGATGACAACAAGGCCAGCGCCAACGGCTACACCTATGAGCAAGCCTATGGCCTGGCGGGCAAGTCCACCTATGGCGGCTACGGTACGCCCAAGACCAACCTGCTGACCCTGGGCTACAACGCCGAGTTGCCGATCGACGACAGCCTCAGCCTCTACTCCTTTACCACCTACTCGCGACGCAAGGCCGAGCAGGGGCAGAACTTCCGTCTGCCGACCATCACCAACACCATCACCACCGGGCCTAACGGTTACCCGGCCGGGTACACCCCGACCTGGTACATCGACGAGGACGACTTCCAGGCGGCGTTTGGTGGCAAGGGTACTGTGGGCGAGTGGGACTGGGACTTGTCTACCACCTATGGGCGCAACGAAGCGGAGCAGGGCACCACCCACAACCAGAACCCTTCCCTGGGCGAAGCCACGCCGAACAGCTTCACCTCCGGTACCTGGATTTCCACCGAGCTGACCACCAACCTGGACTTCAAGCGTGGCTTCGACATCGGACTGCAAAAGCCCTTGGACCTGTCCTATGGCTTCGAGCATCGGCGCGACACTTACGAGGTGCAAGCCGGCGATTACGCGTCTTATGCCAATGGCGGTTACTGCGTGGCGCCGGGTAACTGTGCGTCGTCCGGGGCACAGGTCACCAACGGTATTTCACCGGACGAAGAAAGCAGCGCGTCACGCAACAGCCTGGCCGGTTACGTGGATGTGGGTTTCAACCCCTTGCCGGACTGGTACGTTGGCGCGGCGGTGCGTTATGAGCATTACAACGAGGGCGTGGGCGCCACCCGCAGCGGCAAGCTGACCACCCGCTACGACTTCACCCCGCAGTTCGCGGTGCGTGCCACGGTGAGCAATGGCTTTCGTGCGCCGTCCCTGGCCAACAGTCTGTTCAGTGCGCGCTCCACCACCTATGGCGTCGTCGATGGGGTGTATCAGTCGATCAACTATGGCGTGCTCCCCGTGGGCTCGGCGGCGGCCCAGGCGCTAGGCGCGCAGGCGTTGAAGCCCGAGCGCTCCACCAACTTCAGCCTTGGTTTCACGCTCACGCCCACCGACCGCCTGAGCTTCACCGCCGATGCCTACGTGATCAACCTGCGTGACCGCATCACCCTTACCGGCACCTTGCTGGGCCCGGAAGTCACCCAGGTGCTGCAGAACAACGGCATCAACTCCACCTCCGGCGGCCAGTACTTTATCAACGGCGCCGACACCCGCACCAAGGGTCTGGACCTGGTCAGCAGCTACAACCAGGACCTGGGCGCGTTCGGCGCGCTGAAGTGGACCGCCGCGTTCAACTGGAACCAGACCCAAATCCTCAACTACAAGGAATCCACCCACATTCTTGGTACCTCCTACGACCTGATGGACCGCCAGGCGCGCAACCTGATCACCGGCGTGCAACCCAACACCAAGCTGATCCTGGGCGGTGACTGGAGTATCGAACGCTTCAACCTCAACCTGGCCCTGACCCGCTACGGCTCGTACAAGGAAGTGAACTCATCGGCCAATCGTGACCTGGACCGGGCCTACAACGCCCGCTGGATCACCGACCTCGACCTGGGCTACAGCCTCACCAAAGACCTGAACATTGCCATCGGCGCCAAGAACCTGTTCGACCTCTATCCCAAGAAACAAGGGGTGCCGAGCAGCACCATGGTTGCCAGCTACGGCACCTATTCGCCCTACGGTTTTACCGGTGGGTATTACTACACCCGGCTGACTTACGCCTTCTGAGGCCTGCGAGGAAAAGAACATGCCCATTGTCGCCAAACCCTATGACCTGCTGGATGAAGTCAGCGTCCAACCGCTGCGCCAGCGCCGTGCCGCCACGCCAATCAAGGCGTTGCGCGTGGTGCCGGCCCGGCACCCCTGGCGCTGGGCCGGGTCGATTTTCGCCGCGCTGGTATTACTCGCCATCGTGCACTCCCTGGCCACCAACCCGCGCTGGGAATGGGGGGTGTTCGGCCAGTGGTTCTTTTCGCCCTCGGTGCTGCGCGGGTTGGGCCAGACGTTGCTGCTGACGCTGTTGAGCACAGTGTTCAGCATCCTGCTGGGTACCGCGCTGGCCCTGGCGCGGTTGTCGGGTTCGCCGTTGCTGGCGGCGTTGGCCTGGGGCTATATCTGGTTTTTCCGGTCGATGCCGGCGTTGCTGGTGCTGATCATCCTCTACAACTTTGCCTACCTGTACGACCACATCGTGCTAGGCGTGCCGTTCACCGACCTGGTGTTCGCCGAGTGGTCGACGGTGGATGTGCTCAGCCAATTTACCGTGGCCGTCCTGGGCTTGAGCCTGATGCAGGCGGCCTACGCGGCGGAGATCATTCGCGGTGGGCTGATTGGCGTGGATGCCGGCCAGCATGAGGCGGCGGCGGCCTTGGGGCTGCCGGCCTCTCGACGCATCTTCCGGATCATCCTGCCCCAGGCACTGCGCTCGATCTTGCCGTCGGGGTTCAATGAAATCATCGGCCTGGTCAAGGGCACCTCGATTGTCTACGTGCTGGCCTTGCCCGAGCTGTTCTATACCGTGCAGGTCATCTACAACCGCACCCAGGCGGTGATCCCGTTGCTGATCGTCGCCACGGTCTGGTACCTGATCATCACCACCGTGCTCACCAGCGCCCAGTACTACGTAGAGCGCCACTTCGCCCGGGGCACCGCGCGGGTGCTGCCACCCACGCCGTTGCAGCGCGTGCGCCGCTGGTTCAAGGAGAAGGCCCATGCCTGAAGCACGCGCCGGGCGCATTCAGATCCAGGGCGTGGGCAAGCGCTTTGGCAACCAGCAGGTACTCGATCATATCGACCTGAGCATTGACCCTGGCAAGGTCACGGTGATCCTCGGGCCGTCCGGCTCGGGCAAGTCCACCTTGCTGCGCACCATCAACCATTTGGAGAAGATCGACAGCGGGCATATCACCATCGACGGTGAGTACGTCGGATATCGGCGCAAAGGCGAGCTGCTTTTTGAACTCACCGAACGCGAGATTCTCAAGCGCCGTATCGACGTGGGCTTCGTGTTCCAGAACTTCAACCTGTTTCCCCACCTCACCGCCTGGGAAAACATCGCCGAAGCGCCCCTGGCGCACAAGCGCTGGAGCCGGCTGCAGGCCCGTGACAAGGCCGATGAATTACTCGCCAAGGTCGGCCTGGCGGACAAGGCCGACGCCTACCCGCGCCAGCTCTCCGGCGGCCAACAGCAACGCGTCGCCATCGCCCGGGCCTTGGCGCTCGACCCCAAAGTGCTGCTGTTCGACGAGCCCACCTCGGCCCTCGACCCGGAACTGGTGGGGGAGGTGCTGGACGTGATCAAGGGCCTGACCCAACTGGGCGTGACCCTGGTGATCGTCACCCATGAGATCGGCTTTGCCCGCGAAGTGGCCGACCACGTGGTGTTCCTCTGCGACGGCCAACTGATCGAAGAAGGCCCGCCCGAACAGATCCTGCGCCAACCCCGACATCCCCGCACCCAGGCCTTTCTCGGCAAAGTGCTTTAGTTCAAGGAGTGACTGCCCATGTTTATCACCACTGCCCGTGTCGTCCTGTTGGCAATTGCCGGGGCCGCTGCCCACAACGCATTTGCCGTGCAACAGGTCGACCTTAGCCCCGACCGACCGCGCATCCATGCGCCACGCAATGAAGCGGCCATCGCGCAGATCCCGCCGGGCTTCAAGTTCGCCCAGCCGGGCAAGTTCACTGTGGCCGTGTCAGGCGTAGCCGGGCCACCGCTGGCGCTGCTGGCCAGTGACGACAAGACCACCATCGGCAGCGAGGCCGACACCGCCCAATTGGTAGCCGACAGCCTTGGCCTGCAACTCAACGTAGTGCAGACCAGCTGGGAAGACTGGCCCCTGGGCGTCAGCTCGGGCAAGTACGACGCGGTGATCAGCAACGTCACTGTGACCGAGGCGCGCAAAAAGCGTTTCGACTTCGCCACCTACCGCCAGGATGTGCTCGGGTTTTACGTCAAGAGCACCAGCAAGATCAGTGAGATCAAGCAGGCGGCGGACATTGCCGGGCTCAAGATCATTGTCGGTTCCGGCACCAACCAGGAAAAAGTCCTGCTGGCCTGGAACGAGGCCAATGAGAAAGCCGGCCTCAAACCTGCGTTGTTGCAGTACTTCGACGATCAGGCCGCCGCACAACTGGCGGTGCAGTCGGGGCGCAGTGACGCACTGTTCGGGCCGAACTCGGTGTATGCCTATTCGGCAGCGATCACCGGCGGCATCAAGCGTGTCGGCACCGTCAATGGTGGCTGGCCGTTGCAGGCGGATATCGCGGTGACCACGCGCAAGGACAACGGCCTGGTGCAGCCGATCCACACGGCACTGCAGGGTGCGATTGCCGGCGGCCAATACGAGCAGGTGCTCCAACGTTGGGGCCTGGATGTCGAGCGCGTCGACAAGTCGCTGATCAACCCACCGGGCCTGCCGGACTAGGAGCATCGACATGGGACTGACACGACGTGAAGCGCTATCGAGTATTGCCGCAGTCGGCGGTGAGAAGGCGGTCAAGGACGCATTGGCGGTGTTGGGCCTGGGCCCATCGTCACACCGCCGACCGCAACCGCTGAAACTCAAGGACGACCTGGGGCAGGGCACTCGGGTTCTGGTGCTGGGCGCCGGAATTGCCGGGCTGGTCACTGCGCTGGAGTTGACACGCGCCGGCTTCAGTGTGCAGGTGCTGGAGGCCCGCGAGCGCGTGGGTGGCCGCACCTGGACCCTGCGTAACGGCGACCGCGTGGACTATAAGGACGGTCGCTCGCAGACGGTGGGGTTTGACCCAGGCCAGTATTTCAACGCCGGGCCGGCGCGCATCCCCAGCCAGCACCGCACGATCCTCGATTATTGCAGTGAGCTTGGCGTGCCGTTGGAAGTGCTGGTCAACAGCAGCCATGGCGCCCAGGTGCGGCCGGACCTCAGCCAAGCGGCGTTCAGTGTCGGCCAGGCGCTCAACGATACCCGCGGGCATCTGTCGGGGTTGCTGGCCAAGGCGGTGCAACGCGACGCTCTCGATGATGTATTAAGTGGCGAAGAGCGCACACGCCTGCTCGGTTTTTTGCAGGTGTACGGTGACCTGTCCCAAGAGCTGGCTTTTGAAGGCACCCTGCGCTCCGGGCACCTTGAATCTGCCGCCCACCCTGGCGCCTTGCCCGACCGCCGCAGGCCGTTGACGTTAGAGCGGTTGCTGCACCCGGAACTCTGGGGGGCTTTACTGCACACCGAGTTCCCGGAATTTTCGGCCACCATGTTCCAGCCAGTGGGCGGCATGGACCGTATCACCGAGGCCTTCTACCGACGCGTGCAGGAGCAGGTGCAACTGGGCGCCCAGGTGCGGCAGATCCGCCAGCTGGAGTACGGCGTGGCGGTGACTTACCACGACCAGCACAGTGGCCGTGAACAGGTGGCGCGTGCCGACTTTCTGGTCTCCACCTTGCCGCTGCCCCTGCTGGCCAAGCTCGACACGGACTTCAGCGCGCCGGTCAAGGCGGCCCTGCTCAGCACCCGCAGCGACCAGGCGACCAAGGTGGCCTGGCAATCCCCGCGCTTTTGGGAGACCGACTACCGTACCTACGGCGGCTTGTCGTGGATCGAGCATCCGGCGCGCCTGCTGTGGTACCCCAGCAACGACCTCAACACCCGCGAAGGCGTGCTGGTGGCCGGTTACGTGACCGGCGAGGGCGCCGACGTGTTTGGCGGCCAGCCCCTCAATCAGCAGTACGCCGCTTCCCGGCAAGCCGTGGAGCTGTTGCATCCAGGTTTCTCCAGGCACTTGCGCAGTCCTCTGGCGGTGTCCTGGGAGCAGATCCCCTACAGCGAAGGCCCGTGGTTGCAACGCGAACACTTCCCCGCCGAGGCCCACGCCCTGCTTGAACAGCCCCATGGCCGGGTGTACTTCGCCGGCGACGGCCTGGTGCAGAGCGGCGTGGGTATCTGGCAGGAATCGGCAGCCAACTCGGCGCGCCATGTGGTCGCGCAACTGGCCGAGCGCATCACCCAACAACACCAACTCGCGGCGTTGGCCGCATCCTGAGGAGTCTCACCATGAGCGACAGCATCCAACGCACCAGCGTCGGCGAATTCCCCATCTCGCAAACCGTCACCGTGCCGGCCTCGGCCAGCCTGGTGTTTGTCAGCGGCACGCTGCCGGACCCCGCCGACCCGAAGGTGCCTGGGGTGTATGGCGACACCGAAGTGCAGAGCGTTTCAGTGTTCAACAAACTGCGCCAGATCCTGCGCCAACACGACCTAGACCTGGGCGACATCGTGCAGTTACGGGTGTTTCTGGTCGGCGCCGAGGAGACCGGTGGCAAGCTGGATTTTGCCGGGTTGCAGCGCGGCTATACCCAGTTCTTTGGCACGCCCGAACAGCCAAACAAACCGGCGCGCACCGCGTTGCAAGTAGTGGCGTTGCCGTTGCCGGGGGCGTTGGTGGAGGTGGAGGCGATTGCGGCCAGGGCGGTGTGATCACACCCGTCACTCTGTGGCGTGGAGCCTTTGCTCTGTCGCTTGATCGATCAGTGCCCGCAACGCTTCGAACAAGGGTTGGGCATCTGTGTGTTTTTTGCCGTAGGCCAGGTTGAAGGCGTAATCGAAATCGGGAGGGTTCAGCCCCTGGGTGTGCTGCAGCAGGGTCTCCAGTTTGTCCATGGCCTTGACGGCTTTTGCTTCCGGCGAAAGCGCGTTCTCGTAGTCATCCCATAACGCCAGGATCTCGGCTTTCAGGGGGGTGTCCAGGGACTGCGCCAAGAGCAGCAGATCGCGCCGTTCCTGTTCGCCCTTGTTGGGAAAGGCCACCTGATTAACCGCAGGGACATCGCCGTGGATGGCTTCTCCCAAATCATGGATAACGCACATCTTGAGGATTTTCAGCAGGTCCAGGCCGGGCAATTGATCAGCGAACACCATCGCCATCAGACACAGGCGCCAACTGTGTTCGGCCGTGCTTTCAGTGCGACCCGAAGCCGTGTGGGCGCTTCTGAGCACATCCTTGAGTTTTTCCGCCTCGCGCAGAAAGTCGAGACGGCCTTTGATTTTTTCCATGTCCATGCTGCTGCCCCGCAAGGTCGGTTGTGCAGGTAAGCCTAGGTGTGGGAGTGCAGATCGTCCACGCATAAAATATGCGTGGCGGGCTTCAGAGTGTTTCGACCAGGCGTGCTGCGCTGCCATCGCTCAGGGTCATGCGTGTCCAGCGACAGGTACTGGGGCGTATGGGCACGAGGTTGGAATCGTTGCTTCCAGTGATGAATTCCAGGGCCGGTGGTGCCTGGGTTTCGCGCCAGCCGGTATGCTCCAGTGTGGCTTCGACCAGCTGGATTTGCGGCGTTGCGAAACGCCACAGCGACTGGCCCATGAGATCGGCGAGGGGGCTGCTGAACTGGCGTGCGCGGGAGGGCGAACACGCGAGCAGGCGGTGAGTCAGGTCGCATACCAGGTGCATCGCTTGCGAACTCTCACTGACCAGCCGGGCCAATGCCTGATCGGCGGCTGCATCAAGCCGGGCTGCCAACAGCTGCTCTAGCTGCTGATGCGCAGCCGGATCCATCGCTTGTACGCCACTTTCCCAGCGCGAAATAGTCGATTGAGTGACGTTGAACAACTGCGCCGCATGACTTTGCTTGATGCGGTGCAGCAAACGCCACCGCCGCAGCGCAATGCCGGGCAAGGCAGGCTTGAGCAACGAGTGAGGCATCTGTGATTCCTGAGTTGGCGGGTTGATGACGAGTGTGATGACAAGAGGGCGGTGGTGCAAATGAGTGGGATGAACGGCCCACATGGTTACTCTCTATTCCTGCAACAGCAATGCCTGCTGCTTGAGCCTGCGTTTCTGCGCAAACGGCAAGCTCTCATCATCCCCATACGGCGCGCTGTACCAGTTGCCGTAGCTAGGGTTGGGCAGCAGGAACCAACGCTGGCCTAGCCAATTCACATAGGGTTCGACGGCCTTGCGTTGTGCATCCAGGGTGTTGTGTTCGGCTTGCACGAAATCTCCCAGCGAGTCACCGGCCATCAACAGCACGCGGGCATGGCTGGCGACCCACTGGCGGCGGCACTGCTTGCCGTAGCCCGCGCTTTCGCAGTGGCCGATGGGGGTGCTGGCCGCCAGGATCTGTGCGTCGCTCTCAATCGGAAAGCCGCGCAAACGCAGGTTTTTGGCGGTGGCCGCGACCTGGCTGTGTTCGCGGTTGGTGAGGTAGTACACCTTGACACCTTTTTGTCTGGCCGCTTGCAGGAACGCCACGGAACCTGGCAGCGCCTGGGCCTTGGCCTGCTCGACCCAGGTATTCCAGCGATCGTAGGAATAGACCTGATTGTTGATGATGTCGCGAGCGTTGAGGGGCACGTTGTCCAACAGCGTTTCGTCGATGTCCACCACCACGGCCGGGGGCAAGCCGGCCAGGTTGCGTGGGGCAAAGGGCAGGGCGTCCCAGCTCGGGTCGGCCAGGGCGACATCCAGTTGGCGGGTGGCGTTGGCGAAGAGCTGGCGGTAGATCAGCTCGTGTTCGATGGACGTCTGGGTCCAGAGCACTGCATCGAGTTGGTCGTTGGCCGGGGGTGTTTGCTGGCAGCCTGCCAGAGCGGTGGTCAACAGGCAGACACTGGCGAATAACAAGTTACGCATGAGCAAGTCTCGCAGAGGGTAGGCGCGTGGTCAGCACAGTAGCGCAATTACCCGCACAATCAAGGCGTGCACACCAGTGACTGGCGCTCATAGTTCAGCGCCTTGTTCTGCGGTGGTAACGCATAGGTGGCACGACAATGCTGCTCACCCCACTTGATGATCAGCGTGCCCTGATCCTCTTCCACCAGTGCCAAGGCATTGCCATTCGGATCGGCAATCGCCAACTGCTTGCCATTGGCGTCTTCCAGTGAGGCACCAAACGACAGCGGTTGATGCTGGGCATCAAACAACTCAAACAATACGCGACGCCCGCTAGTGCCACTGTAATGCGCCACCACGATGGCGCCACGGCGCGGCACCAGTTGCTGGGTGGCGTTGGTGATTTCCACGTCGCCTCCCAGATCGCGAGTGTCCAGGCTGATCCAGTTGACCCGGTAGGGTTGCGCAGTGGGCACCACGGCATAGCCGTTGTACCCGGTCTCCACCCCGCTGTAGCTGCTGATCTTGGCACCAGAGACGCCTGGTACTTCGGCCAGGGCGAAGGTCTCGCTGACCGTCTGCCCCAGGTTGACGCCACCCGCATGAGCCACCACCGAGCCTGCGAGGTGGAAGTTCTGTGAGTTGTAGCCCTGGCCCTGGCTGTAACCGAGGCTGACATCTGCCACGGCGGTGCGACTGTTGACGTTCACCGAGCCTGAGTCGCCGCTGGTGTCACTGTGGCCGGCCTGCACCGAATAGAAAGTGTCGCTGGTATCGGCCACGTAGCCATTGATGCCCGCTTGGGTGGTGGTATCGCCACGTTGGTGGCTGGTGGTGACAAACGCCCGTGGCGCGCGGGCCTGGCTGCCCAGCGGGAAAGACACCGACAGGTTCACCAGCGTGTCGCTGCTCGGCTCGCCCCAGGTGACGATCTGCTTGGTGCGCGTCACGCCAAGGTTGTAGCTCAGGTCGCCCCAGTTGCCGGTGTAGCCCGCGGAAAAGCTCTGGGAGCCGCCCCGATTCCAGTAGCGTTGGTCGCTGGCGTTCACATACAGGCTGCCGAATTCGCTGTTGCGTCCGATGCTCTGGTTGATGGTCAGGTCGGTGCGGGTTTTCGAGTGGCCGGTGCGTACGCGCAGGTCTTCGCTGCTGTCTTCCACATGGTCGGTGAGGGTGCGATAGCCCTCGGTGGAGTAGCGATAGGCGGCCAGGGTGAAGTTGGTATCGGTGCCGGCAAAGGTCTTGGCGTACAAGGCGCGTACGCTGCTGCCCTGGGAGGTTCGCCCCTGGGCCTTGCTGGACGAATGGGTGGTATCCAGGGAGAACGCACCGAACGAGGTGTTCCGCCCGGCACCGATCGACAGCGCGCTGTAGTCCTCACTGGCTTGCACACCGACAATCCCACTGAGGTTGCTGGTCAAGCCGTAGGCCAGCGTACCGCTGAGAAAGCGCGGGGAGGCCAGGCCATCGGCATTGCTTTTGAACGTGCCCGCCGAGACGCTGTATTTCACCTGGCCTTCGCGCACCATGATCGGCAGGCTGGAGAACGCCTGCATCGTCACCCGGCGCGTGCCGTCGGCTTCAATCACGGTGATTTGCAGGTCACCGTTGGAGCCGCTGGGGTAGATATCGTTGATCTCGAACGGGCCTGGCGCGACGTTGGCGGTGTAGAGGATGTAGTCGTTCTGGCGGATTTCCACCGTCGCGTTGGTCTGCGCCACCCCACGGATTACGGGTGCATAGCCGCGCTCGCTGTCGGCGCGCATGCCATCATCAGAGGCGAGCTTGACCCCGCGATAGCGCACGCTGTCGAACAGGTCAGTGTCGGAGAAAATCTCACCGGCGCTGAACTGGCCCTTGATCGCGGTGACGTCATGCTGCAAGTAAGTGCGGTTGCTGGTGAAGGTGTTCGAGCGATCGGTGCCGCCGCTCAGGTTCGACTCGTTGCGCAGGCGCCAGGCCCCCAGGTTGATGCCGTTGCGCAGGCCCAGGTTATTGGCAATGCGGGTTTTATAGTCGCCGGCGGTGCGGCTGCTGTTGAGCTGGTAGTTGATGAAAGCGGCGGGCACACCGTCGTCCCACAACTGTGGGTCGACATACCCGCGCAAGCCACGCTGCATCGCCACCTGCGGGATACTTGCGAGCAGGCGCAGACGGCTGCTGTCGTAGCGCACGCTGGCGTCTTCGATCATGTCGGCAAGGGCGTAGCAGTCCTGCGGCTGCTGCGGGTCAAGTTTGCCCTCGGCCTGCAAACGGTGCAGGTCGATACCCAGTTGCTTGAGCAGGTCGAGGGTCAGGCAGGCTTCTACACGACCGTTTTTCGGGTTGCGCTTGAAATCGATATCGCGTCGGCCCACCAGCATTTCGTTGCTGTACAGGTCGACGCGGTAATTGCCCGGCAGCACGCTGTTGGCCGAGAGCAATTGCTGCAAGTCCACCGGCGACTGCGAGCCTTGCAGGAAGGTGGTGTTGAAGGTTTGCGCAGCGTCATCGGCCATGGTCAGACTGGGCAAGCTGGCAGCAATCGCCAGCGACAGCGTCTTCAACTTCAATACGCCACGTGCGGGCCTGTTGCTGGAAAGAAAAGACATGCGAAGACCTATGACATCCCTGATTGACGGACAGTCGGGCACGCAAACACGCACGCGAAGTGAGCTTGTGAGTTAGCGAAAGTGCTTAGGGGTTAAGTCGCGATTCAGTCGCATACGCCGGTAGCGCAGTGCCGCTAGACAGTGGCGCGCTGTAGTGATTCTGCGCGCCGTAATCATTGATGCTGGAAAACGACAACCGCACCGGCCCGCTGGCAACTGGAGCACTGAGCGCAAACTGTTTTTGTTCGCCGGGCGCAATCATGGTGGAGTCGCTGGCCACTACCGCCTGCACTTTGATGTCGGCCATGGACACGTGGTACAGCGTCGGGTTTTTCACCTGCAACAGGGTTTGGCTGCCGTGTTTGGCCAGCGTCCATTCAAGCTGTGCAGGGGCTTGCAGCGCGCTGCCGGTAAGACCGGCAGGGCGGTAAAAAATCTTGATGCGTTGGCGGATGGCCAACTGCAAGGTGTTCTCGGATTCGCTGGCTTGGGGGATTTCCTGCACATTGAGCCACACCACCGACTCGCGGTCCGTGGGCATGCCGGTGCCCTCATACAGAATGCGCAGCAGTTGTTGTTCCTTGGCGAATACCCGGGCCAGTGGCGGGGTGACGGCAAACGGTGCACGGCTGGCGCTGGCGTCGTTCATGTCGACCCAGGATTGAATCAATACATCCTGGTTACCGTTACGCACGGTGATGTTGGCTTCCTTGTGGTCACCGTCAAACACGATACGGGTGGCATTCAATGAAATGCTGGCGGCGGCCTGGGTAGCCATGAGCAAGCCCAGCAGCCCCAGACATGCGGCGATAGAACGAGGCGGCATGAGGGTTATCCGGTGTAATCAGAAGACAATGGCGAGGCCGCAAGGCCTCGCGCGTTCGGTGCCCGGGGCGCCGAATTATTCGTATTGCAGGATGAACGGCAGGGTGGCGTCACCGCGACCGGCGGTCGACGAACCCGCCGCTGCGGTAGTGACGTAGGCGGCCGCGAAGCTCAGGGTGGCGTCGCCGCCTTCAGTACCGGCACCGTGCATGGTGCTTTCAATGCGTGCGGTGCTTGGCGAGCTGAGGTCAATCAGACTGCCCTTGCTGTCCAGCAGGGCAATACCGACGTTTTGTGCAGTGGCCGAACCCGGGTTCAGGGCCAGTACTTTTTTGCCGGTGACCAGGCCGGAACCGCCGTTGTTGGCGTCAAAGATCATGGCGACCTTGGTGCCCTGGTTGCAGTTGACGTTCAGGTTGAAGTCTTTGGCGGTCACACGACCTGCGGTTGGGTTTTCCGCGGTGCCCATGTCCTTGATCGAAACGTTGCCCATGTCCACCGAAATGGTGCGGTCGGAGTTGGCGCCGTCCACCGAGCACGCGTCGTTGTTGATCACGCCGGTGAAGGTGATTTTGCCGCTGCCGCCCAGGGTTGGCGCTGCTGCTTCACCTTCGGCGAATGCACTGCCGGAGGCCCCGATAATAGCCGAGGCGATAACAGCCAGGGAAAACTTCTTCATGATGATGTCCGTAAGGTTTAGTTGGAAAAAAAGTGCTGTTGTTGAACTGCGAGCAAAGAGTAGGCGACGAGGCGGTAGGAGCGAATAAGACGATTCTTATAAGCGCTGGGGCGGGCAGGTTATTTGCACGGTTGCAGCAGTGAAGAGCCAGAAAACAAAGGGCGAAGCCATTGTCCAGAAATGGCTTGCAAGTTATGCGTTAGTTGAAGATGTTACGTTCCAGGCAATAAGCAAGAAGGTCCTGGTCGCTGCTCACTTCAAGTTTGCGCATGGCCGATACTTTTTGTGCGCTGATGGTCTTTGAACTTCGATTCTGGCGGCGCGCAATGTCACTCACGCTCATGCCGGAAATAAACAGGCGCAGGATCTCGAACTCTTTGGGTGACAAACTTGTAAAGCGCTCGTCAATTGCCGTGAGGGTCTCTATCACCGAGGTCTTTGGCGGCTCCAGGCTGCGATAGTCGCTGTCTTGGGCGATCGCCTTGAGTGCCAGTTGAATCTCGGTATGCAACTGGCTTTTCTGGATGATGCCGACCACGCCCAGCTCTTGCAGGCGGGTGAGGATCAGGTGGTTGGAGATCATGGTCAGGATGAGGATCTGTACCTGCGGGAAGTGCCGTTTGAGGTACTCCACCAGCTTCAGGCCATCGCCATAAGGCGAGTCGCCCGGCATGTTGTAGTCGGTAATCACGATGTCAGCGCCTTGATGCTGCAACAGCTCGATCAGGCCGGCCGAACACACGGCCTCGCCGACGACTTGAAAGCGCATGTCACGCTCTACCAGTTCGCGAACGCCAAGCAACACGATCGGGTGATCGTCCGCGATTACCACGTTGAATTTTTTCATAAAGGGCCGTCCGTAGTGCCAGTTCAAGTGAGTGAAGAGTGCCCGAGCTGGAGAGTCTCCAGAACGGCCGACAGACGCTGCATCACAGTCTTCACCTTGAGCTCAAGCGTTGTGTCGAGGCTGCCGCGGTTAAGTGCGCTTTCCAGTTCGATGCAGGCCTGGGCCAGGCTGAGCGCCTGCACTGCGCCCAGAGCGCCGGCGATCGAGTGCAGCAATTGGCCGAGGCCATGAGCATCACGCTGGACCAGGGCCGCGCCGATGCGCTGCATATCCTGCTGCACGCTGCTGATGAACAGCGGGCGCATCTTGTCCGACAGTTGCACGCGATCGTCGAATACTTGGGCGTCAGGCTCAACCGGCGACTTGACCTTGCACAGTTTGATCAACTGATCGCGCAGGGTTTGCAGGCTCAAGGGCTTGACGATCCAGGCGTTCATGCCCACTGCCAGGCAACGTACGCCTTCCTCGCGCATTGCATTGGCGGTCACGCCGATAATCGGCAAGTGTGGATCATGCTCACGCAAGGTTCTGGCCAGTTCATAGCCATTCATCAACGGCATGTTCACGTCGGTCAGCACCAGGTCGAAGGCCTTCGGTTGCCATAACTGCAACGCCTGTTCACCGTTGGCGGCCAGGCTCACCGAGCAACCGAGCGCCTCCAGCTGTTCCTTGATAATCGCCTGGTTGACCGGGTTGTCCTCGGCCACCAGGATGCGCAGCTCTAGCCGCCCGGCGCTTTGTGGCCGGGTCGCCGTGGGTTGCTCGTGCCTGCCGTGCTGCGCCAGTGATACGGTGGCGGCGATGGTGCGTATGTCGTGCATATCCACCACCCAGCCTTGGGCTGTGTGCAGCGGCGGGCTGTGTGCACCGGGCAGGCAGAGCACACGTTGGCCGGGCCATGGCTTAGGGGGATCGCCGGGTAACAGTTCTACCAGTACCGCGTGGTGACTGTCTTTGTCCTGGGTGGTCGCGGCCAGGGCGGCGGTGATTCCCAAGCGGTTGAGCCAGTCACTCATTGCCTGCGCCAGTTCGCGTACCGGTGCCTGCACATACACCGGCGTCGAGCTGGGCTCGATCAGCGGCAGGTTGGTCAGTGCACCACAACACAGTGGCAAGCGCATTTTCAGGGTAAAGCTGCTGCCCAGCCCGGGCTCGCTGACCACGCGGATTTCGCCGTCCATCATCTGCGCCAGCCACCGGCAAATCGGCAGGCCAAGCCCGGTGCCGCCTTCGCTGGCGGTGTCCGGTGCCTGGTAGAACAGATCGAAGAGCTTGGCCTGCTGCGCCTCGGCAATGCCAACGCCGGAATCGGTGACTTGCCATTCCAGGTCGACATTATTGGCGTCGCTGCCCACCACCCTGGCACGAATCACCACGCACCCAAAGTCGGTGAACTTGATGGCGTTGCTCACCAGGTTATTGAGGACCTGGCGGATGCGCATCGGGTCGCCCATCAGGCAGTTCGGCAACTGCGGGTCGATGCAACTGTAAAGCTGCAACCCCTTGCGCCGGGCGAAGGCGGCGTAGGTGTGCAAGGTATCTTCGAGCATGTCCAGCGGGCAGAAATCCACGGCTTCTATCGCCATTTGCCCGGACTCGATCTTCGAGACATCCAACACATCACTGATCAGTTGGAACAGTGTGGCGGACGAACGCTGGATGGTGTGCAGGTACGTTTTCTGGTGCGGGTCGAGGTCGGTCAGGCCGAGCAATTCGAGGGTGCCGAGCACGCCATAAAGCGGCGTGCGGATCTCATGGCTCATGGTTGCCAGGAACAGCGTCTTGGCCTCGCTGGCCGCATCGGCGGCATGACGTGCCTCTTCCAGGGCCTGGGCGTCTTCGATGTGCCGGGTGATATCGTTGAATGCATACAGGCGTACGTCTTGAGCCTGATAGCGGGTCGACACAAAGCCGATCTGCAGGTGCCGGCCTTCGATCTCCAAGTGCGTCTCACCGCTCTCGGCGCCATCTTGCTTACCGGCCATTGCCTCCACCAGGCGTGAGGTGCCCGGCCACTGCTGGGCGCGCTGGTTCTCGATCAATACCCTGCCATCGCTGCGTCGCACAACGCATAACCCAGTGGGTGCGGTGTCGATGATCACGCGGCTGAACGCCACGCTTTCGGCGATGCGTTCGTGGGCCAGTTGTGCTGGGGTGATCACCTGGCGTCGATACCATCGGCTGCCAGCCCAACCCAGTGTAATCAGGCTGAACAGCACCAACGCCATGGTGCTCAACGGCCACAATGCGGAGTGAAAGAAGTGCGAGTAGTTCAGGCCATAGACCGCGCTCCAGGGCTGGTCGCCGGCCTCGGTGACCTTGAATTCAAAGCCGTCGGCCGTGAAATGCACACCATCGCTGAGCTGCGCCTGGTTGGCTGGCCCAATCAACCGGTTACCGTCAGGGCCAATCAGGGTAAAGCGATCAAACGCCGAGTGATTCAGCGCGCGCTGTACATCGTCGACCTGCGACACGTCGAGCAGGGTGCCGATCACGGCCCGGCCCTGGGCGTCGAGTGGCAGGCCGATGTAGGCCAGCAAATGTTCGGGTTCGGGGCCGGCCTGCCAATACACCCGATTCTGCTCCAGTGGCTGCGGCGCCTGTGCAAGGATTTGCTGCACGGCGTTGACCCGGGCCACCGGGTTGTCGGTATCCTCGGGGCTTTCGCGGTGCTGATAGCCCACGGACGGAATGGTGATGGCGTAGTCGGCCTGGCGATTGAGCAGGAAGGTTTGCGGCGCCTCGTACGGCGAGGAGGACCAGAAGGCGCTGTAGTAGCTGGTCAAGTGCGCACCCAGGGCAAAAATCGGCGGCCTCGCGGCGGTGCTGATCTGCTGTTCATCGAACTTGACGCTGAAGGGCACCGAAAACGAATACTTCTGGCCTTCGTACAGCGTGCGACGGTTGTCGACCATGCGGCTTTTGAGGCTGACCTGCACGTTGGTGGCGTGCAGCAGTTCGGCCTGGATGCCGGGGTGTGTCAGGCTCTTGAGGTAGGTTTGCTGTTCTGCGAGGTTTTCCATCAGCCGCGCAAAGTGAAAGCGCATCGCGCTGTAGCGAATTTCGACGCCCCGGTGCAGAGACCAGTAATTGGTCAGCATCAGCAGCAACGCGATTCCCATCAACACCATCAAGCCTTTGTTCAGGCGCAATGAGCTGCGGGTAAAGGCTTCGAGAATCGCGTTATTGTGCTTCATCAGGGGTTTCCGCAGGCGCAGGATAAATCGGCACTGGATGGAGCTTACTCCTTATGATCGTGGCCGCCAGCTAGTGAGATGTCGCGGGGCCATCATTGTTCAGTAGCTGCTGAAATTGGTCCGAAGACACTGCGTGAGAGATCAGGAACCCCTGCACCTGATTGCAGTCGATTTTGCGCAGCAGCGCCAATTGCTGCGGGGTCTCCACGCCCTCGGCAACCACCGTCAGACCCAACTTGCGGCCCAGCGCGATAATGCTCGCCAATGCCTGGGCGATGCCTTCGTTGTCGTGGCTGCCCTGCACCAGCGCCTGGTCGATCTTCAGTTCGGTAAATGGCGTGGACACCAGATTGAGGTAGGAGCTGTAGCCCTTGCCGAAATCATCCTGGGACAAACCGAACCCCTTGATCCGCAATCGGCAGGCGCCGGCGTAGAAATTGCTGATGTCCTGCGGCACCGAACATTCCATCAACTCGAAGCAGATCATTCCCGGGATACCATCGTGGTGCAGCACGAACTCCAGCAAACGGTCTGCCAGGTCATGGCTGTTGAGCAAGTGGGTCGGCAGGTTGATCGACACTGGAATTTCATAGCCGCGCTGGCGCCAGTGTTCCTGGGCGTGGATCGCTTGCTTGAGCACCAGCCACAACAGCCGCTCCTCCAGTTCGAACGCCTTGATTGCCGGCAGGAACGCGGCAGGCAGCATCACGCCTTGTTCGGGGTGCATCCAGCGCACCAGGGCTTCGGCAGCGACGATACGGCCATTGGCCAGGGATTTTTTCGGCTGGAACCAGGCCTGGAACTGGCCGCTGCTCATGGCCTGCACCAGCGTGTGACGGTCGATGTCCATGTGCTCGGGCAGTTCGGGGGTAGGCGTGCGCACCCTGTTCCTGAGTTGGTTGACCAGGGTGCGCAAGGCCTCGGCGTTCACGGGCTTGGAAATCAGGCCAAGCACTTCCACATCGAGGTTTTTCGCCACCAGGCTGGCCGCCATCAGCATGCGCCTCGACGCCGCACTCATGATTGCCAGCGCCGGCTTGCAGCGCAGGCTGGCCAGGCACTGGATAAACTGCACGCCGTCCATGCCGGGCATCAGCAGGTCGGTCAGTACCAGGTCGAAGTCCCGCTGGCGCAGGCGCTCCAGCGCTTCTTTGCCATCCTCGGCGGTTTCGAGCAGGAAGTCTCCCAACTCGCTGAGCAAGTTCTGCAGGTAGATATGCTGCAGGGGATGGTCCTCGACAATCAGAATACTAAGGGGCTTCATGGGTGATCCGTGCATAAGGCGCCAGGGAGTTGAATAGAGCCCGCAACGCAAAGGGTTTGACCAGGCAATGGTTCATGCCGGCGGCCAGGCACAGGTCGGCCTCGCCGCGCATGGCGTTGGCGGTGGCCCCGATAATCGGCAACGTGCAGCCCTGGCGCCGCAGTTCACGCGCCAGTTCATAGCCGTTGATATGGGGCATGTTCACATCCGTCAACACCACGTCGAAGTTGCCGGCGGTGTGGAGCTGCAACGCTTGCTGACCGTCGGCCGCCAGCTCCACGGTGCAGCCGAGTTCTTCCAGTTGATCACGCAAAATCAGCTGGTTGATGATGTTGTCCTCGGCCACCAGCAGATGCAGGTTGAGTTTGTTCAGATCCCGCCGGTGCGTTTGCTCATCGGCACGGGCCACCCATAGCCCTTGCGCCTGGCTCACGGCCTGATGAATAGCCCCCAGGTGGTTGAGGTTGACGTGCCAGGCGCCGGCGTCGGCTTCTACGCCGGGGCAGGCGTTGCTGCTCACGTGAATCACCGGCCCGGGCCACTCGGGCACCAGCAACGGGTCGACACTGCCGGGGTGCACTTGCAACAGCAGATGTGTGTCCGCCAGCGTCGGCAAGCCGGCCTGGGCCCTCGCACCCCAACGGCGCAACCAGCCGGCGACGGCGTTTGCCAGTTCCGGGATCGGCGAGGCCACGTAAATGGTCTCGGCCAGCAACGGTGTCATCGGTGGAACAGATGCTTCTTCCAACGGCAGGATCAGGCTGAAACTGCTGCCCAGGCCGAGTTCGCTGACCATGCGGATATTGCCGTTCATCAACTCCGTCAGACGCTGGCAGATAGGCAGGCCCAGGCCGGTGCCGGCGACCACATTGGTATTGCCTTCACTCTGGTAAAACGGCTCGAAGATCATCGCCTGGTCTTCCTGGGCGATACCTTTGCCGGTGTCCGAGACTTGCCACAACAGACTGGAGCGTTCTCCGTCGCGGCCCAGCACTTTGACCCGCAGCACCACGCGCCCATAGTCGGTAAATTTCACCGCGTTGTTGAGCAGGTTATTGAGAATCTGGCGGATGCGCGTTACGTCGCCGATCAGACGTTCCGGCAGCTTGGGATCAAAGCAGGCATACAACTGCAGGCCCTTGGCGTGGGCCGCTGCGGCGTAGCCCTGGATGATTTCATGCACAAGGTCCAGCGCAGAGAACTCGCCCATCTCCAGTGCCAACTGCCCGGCCTCGATCTTCGATACGTCCAGCACATCGCAGATCAGTTGCAGCAAGGTCGACGATGAGCCTTCGATCGCCTGCAAGTAGTCCTTTTGTTGTGCATCCAGTTGCGTGCGCGCCAGTAGTTCCAGGGTGCCGAGCACGCCATACAGCGGTGTACGGATTTCATGGCTCATGGTCGCCAGGAACAGGGTTTTTGCCGCGTTGGCTGCGTCCGCCGATTGCCGCGCCTCTTCCAGCGCCGCCTCGACCTGCTTGCGCGCACTGATGTCACTGAAGGCGCAAAACAGCACGTCTTCGCCTTTGTAGCGGGTGGGTGCACTGCTCAGGTACAGGTGACGGCCATCGATGGTTTCAAAGTAGTCACTGCGCTCGGAAGGTCCGTTGGCAAAGGCTTGCTCGATCCAGCCGGCGCGCAGCGCCTCGCGCTCCGGCCCGTTACCCAGCCATTGCTGGGCCAGGGCGTTTTCCAGTACCACCTGGCCGTCGGTGCGGCGCAGCACGCAGAGGGCCACAGGAGCGGTCTGGATCACATCGCGGCCGAAGGCTTCGCTTTCGATCAGCGCCTGGATGCGATGGATCGACGGAATGATGAAACGCTGGTCGACGCGGCGCATCACCAGCCCGATCAGCGTCAGGCTGAACAGGCAGAGCAACAACGAACCGAGCAGCTGTTTCCACAGGCCAGTGACCACTGCACGCAGGTCGATGGAGTACATCAACTGCCACTCAGAGGACTTCAGGTGTTTGCGAATCACCAGGTGGTCGGGTAGCCAGCCGTTGCCGACAAAACCGAAAAAACTGTCTTCGCCGGGCCTCAGCTGTTGCTGGCTCAACTGTGTATCGGTGCTGTTGGTGAACACCAGCATGCCCTGGGAATTGAGCATCATGAACTCGCCGGCGCTCTGGTCGCTGAGTGTCGAGGAGACTTCACGGCTATCCATCTCCAGGCCGAGCCAGCCGGAGTCGGGGTCGCGTTCGTCCAGGCGGATGAAGATGTACAGGTGCGAGTGCTGTTCAGTCCTGTCGCTCAGCCAAAGTTCGTTAAGTGTGGCCGGGTCGGTGTGCTGCAGGGCCTTGAGGCGGTTGAGCATGCATTTGGAAATCGGCAATACCTGTGCGATGGCGTCGTAAAGGCGCATCACTTGCGGGTTGGGGCCGGCGTTGACATAGAGTAGGTTCAGCTGTTTGGCCTTGAGGTAGTCGCGCATGCGTGCGGTCAGCCAGATGCTCCACTGGTTGCCCGATGTGTCGCCCAATTCCAGGTGCTGTTCTTCGGCCGAGGATGGATAGACCCTGGACTGCTTGCGCACTGCCGACAGGCTCAGGCTTTCGAGCAGGGCTTGGCGGTTGGTGAAAAAGGTATGGGCTTCGGCAATGGCGCTGCTCATGTAGCCGCGGCGCTGGGAGATGTCGTTGTTGAAGGTCGACAGCAAAAAGGTATAGACCCCGCTGAGGATGCCTACCAGCAGCACGCTCGCAAAAATACGAAGCAGCCTTCTGGCTGCTTCGGGTCGGGAGAGGACGGGGTTGATCTGGAGCAGATAACTTTTCAATCGCATCGGCAGACTTTACGTCTGGGCCTTTGCCGGTGGCATAAGACGATCCTTAAAAATCACCTACTTGTAGTACATATCCACCACCACGGCAGCATCGAACGCTCCTGGAATCGGTAGGGTGCGCCACTTGAGGTCGGCCCGGAATTCATCGTGGCTCTGGCCCAGGCCCATCAGTTCCTGCAGCGTGAACCAGTTATTGAAGGGCAGTTGCTGCTGGCTCTCGGCGCGAGATAGCGAGATGCCGACTGAGCTGTTGTTGTCCGGCACCAGCAGGCCATTGTTCACACTGCCGCCGCCCGGCGTGGTGGCGAAGCGTGCGCTGACGGTATAGGGCGTGTCGCAACCCTTGCGCAGGTTCAGGCTGAAGTTTGCGCTGCTGGCGACTTCACCGATCGAGGCTTTGCGCGAAGGTGTGGGGAAGTTGACCACGCTGGGGCTGATGGTCAGTTCGGGAGTGCAAGGCACGAAGCGGATATCGTTCATGCCAGTGACCACATAATTGAAGTTGCTGTTGGGGCGTGAGTTGAGCCCGCGCACGCCGTCCAGTTGGAACACGCGGTAAGAGGTCAGCGTGCTGGCCTGGCCGCTCGGTGGCGTGGGGTCGTACTTCTCGATGAACACGCTGAAATTGAGGGTGAAGCGCGCCTTGTCCCAGCCCACGCAGTTGGACAAATTGCAGCCTCGGTCGGAGAAGAAACCGGTACCGACCTTGCCGGTACTTTGGGTAATCGGTTGGTTGTTGTAGCGAATGCCCACGCGAATCCCGGTGCCGATACTCACGCTGGCGGGGTTGACGTAGAAATACACTTCCTCACGGCCGTGGAGGTAGTCGTCCTTGCAGATGACATTGGTCGAGCGCGGGCCTGATTCCCAAATGATAGTGCCGTTAGGTGCGTCGGCGGCGACCGCCAGCGCCGTACCCAGCGCTTCCTGGGTGATGATCGAGTTGGTGCCGTCCTCGCGGCAGGCCAGTGCGTGGCTGGTGGCGGGCAAGACCGCGCAGGCCAACACCAGAAGCGGTAAACAGCGTTTGGTCAGTGACATCGGTTCAAATACCCCGTGATTTATCAGTTGAGCGCCGTGCTGTGACGGGCTTGCAAACCGATATCGGTGATTTCGGTGAAGTGGAGAGTGGTGCCCTTGGGCACAGCGTCGAGCGCGGTCAGGGTTTTGCGTTCATGAGGCTTGAGCAGCAGGTAATCGCTGAGTGTCTGGCTGTCGGTTCGCAGGTTGACCAGCGATAGGTGGAAGGCGCTGGGGTTGTTGGCCGTCACCGTGCGCCCGTCGCTGCTCCATACCAACTGCTGCACCGCCTCGGCCGAGCCGCCCAGGAGTGCGGGAGGGCGATAGAACAGCTTGAGCCGCTGGCGGATCGCGAATTGCACGCTGTTGGGGTCTTCGACCTTGAGCGGGATTTCCATGATATTGAGCCAGAACAGCGATTCACGATCGCTGGGCAAGCCCTCACCGGCATACAGTATGCGCAGCTTGTGATGCTCCCCGGCGCCCAGTTGTACCAATGGCTCGGTGGCGGCAAAGGGCACGGTACGGTCGGCTGATTCGTCCTCGCCGGTGATCCAGGTTTGCACCACCACTTCCCGCGAGGCCTGGTTGACCACACTGATACCGGCGGCCTTGTCCTGGCCGAAATAGATCAGGCGGGTGCCTTCGATCTTCAGCGCCGCATTGGCAGGCGGGGGTGCAAGCACCAGCAGCCCGCAGGCCAGCAGTACCACTCTGAGTAGAAACATGAACACGGCAATTCCATGGTCGGGTGAGGGAACGCAGACCATGGTAGGGAGGGAGTGGCACGAAGGCTTTGAGGCGATTCTTAAAAGTACGGTGTGCCCCTGATTGCCGTTTCAGAATCGCCTTAAAGTCAGGGTTCACCCCTGACGGTTACTTTGCTCAGCGTTGAATGATCGACGCGGATGCCCAACTGTCAGGTTTACCCTATGTCCAATAAAGCGTTACGCCTTCTGATTGCCGATGCAGAGCTTTTGCAACGGATCAAGATCGAGAAAATGCTCAACCAGCTGGGCTATCACCGCATCGCCCCGTTGAGTTCGTTCGACGAGTTGCAGGCACTGACACGCTCGGGCGTTGTGGCGTTTGACCTGCTGATCATCAACACTGCGCTGGTGCACTCACGGCAGGTCAACCTGCTCAAGTACTGCCATGACAACCCGTTGATCCGCCACACGCTGATCTATGACGGGCAATGTGCGCAGCGCTCTGTGGTGTCGGTCTCGGTTAGCCAGACCCTGCACCTGTCATTGTCACAGTCGCCCGACTTCACCTCCCTGCGTCGCTGCATGGAAATTGTCGATCCGGCACACAGTTCTCCGATCGCTGAGTGGCCCATGCTGCACGCCGTGGACGGCCGAGCGTCCCAGCCTTCGATTAGCCCGCGGGCGGTCTATCAAGGCGACCCGACGGTGGTGGCATGTGCCGTGGGGTTGTTTCCCAAGCGCTGATCGTATCGTGCAGCATCAGTCACGCCAGACGGGCAGATCATCATGGTCCAGTGCCCAGTGAGGTTGCCGTGGCCGCAGGCACACACCACCGACCCAGCGCTCATGGCTGGCGTGGTCCAGCCAGCAGGCATTGCCGTCCAGTACCTGCTGCGCCAGTGGCGTCAGCGCCAATACGCGGCGCGGCCACTCCATGTTCGTTTCGGTCTCGATCAGCAGCGGCGCCGTCCCATCAATCAATGGGCGCAGCAGCGCGTGAAACATCATATCGCCCAGGAAAGGCAGTGGCTCGCGCTTGGCCATCAACTCGGCAAACACCCGACCGAAAGGCACAGGCCCGACCTCAGTAATATATTTCAAGGACAAACGTTCAGTCAGTGACAACCCGTCCTCGAGACCCGGCAACTCCTGTAACTGACGCCGTAACGCCGGCGCCAGAAAGGGCAGGGCAGGGTGATTGCCATGGGCCAGTTCCGCGAGCTTGAGCGGTGAGCTGTCGCAGTAAGCCGACCAGGCCCGTTTGGCCAACTGCACTGCGTCGTCGTCGATCAAGCGCCGCTGCGGCCAGAGCCAGGCCAGCACATCGGGGGCCAATTGGCCTATGCCGATAAATCTCTCGACGCCGGGAATTCGGTCTGCCTCAATCAGCTCCAGCTTGCGCGGCGCCTGCTCAAGGCCAGCCAGGGCGCGGACCAGGAACAATTGATCGTAGGCGTCCGCCTCGCACCACAGCACACTGTGATCGGCGTTGTTCAAGGCTTGTAGTTGGTTGTATTCATCGTTGATGCGATGCGCAACTTCAGTGGAGTCAAGGGCAAAGGCCTGACTGATAAAGGTACTGCGCATCGCTCGGAACGCTTCGCTGGGTAGTTCACGCACTGGCCCCATGCACAACGGGTCAGTGAGCATCCGGAACTGTCCCTTGAACCCGGCCAGTTGCAGGCTGTGGGCAATATCATTACCACACCGCCAATGAGTGGTGCGGGATTCATCGCTGGCATCGAAACCAGGGTGGCGGGCGGCAAAGTCGAGGGCGTCGACGTGGGCCTTGAGCTTGGGCCAACTGGCGAAGCCCAGCTGTTTGGCTACCTGCCATTGAGCCTGGGACAAGGTTGCGCTGGGGTCTAAGCTTTTCAGCTGCGACAACAGTTCCTTGGCGCGCTTGCGCTGCTGCTCAAGGTTGAGGCGGCCATGGGTAGTGGAGGCTAAAGGGCGTTGCGACATACGAGCTCCTTGCACAAACCTTTTCCGCTTCAAGGTTGGGAGTCGTAGAAATGAGCTGGAGCTGGGATGCCTTGGGCGCAGCCCTTTCCGCGGAAGGTGGCGTAGAGAGCGCCAGACGGGAAATATAGGCAGCATTGCCGTTCGGTGCAACCCTGAAAATGTGGGCATTGCCCCAGTGCCACTCAGTCAAGCGCAGTCCCTGTGTGGCAGCGGGCTTGCTCGCGAAAGCGGTAGGTCAGTCGCTGCATCTGTTACTGCACCACCGCTTTCGCAGGCAAGCCAGCTCCCACATTGGATCTTCGTTGCTTTGAGCATTGCGTTCGCTTAATTCATCGGCATTGGAGCGGGTGCTGTTTTACTTGTCCTGGCGCGCAGCCAGGGTTTTTTGATGCTCGGCCAGGAAGGGTTGCTCCGCGGGATCAAAACGATCAATCCCGGCAGTGAAGCGGTGCCAGTAGGGGTACAACGGCTGACGGCGAGTGACGGCTTCGATGCGCGCCGACTGCTCTTCGGTGAGTTTCAGCTCGGTGGCCGCCAGGTTATCGCGCAGGTGTGCTTCCGTACGGGCGCCGATAATCAGCGAGGTGATCCCCGGGCGATCCTTGAGCCAGGCCAGGCAGGTGCGGGCGACCGAGACGCCGTGTTCATCACCGACGGCGGCGAGGGTCTCGATAATGTCCAGCGCACGCTCCTGGTCGTGGACGTAGGGTTCCGGCCAACCGCTGCCCTGGCGGGTATTGGCGGGCGGCTTTTGCCCGCGTCGGGTCGTGCCGGTCAGCAAGCCTTCGCCCATCGGGCCCCATACCAAAGTGCCAACCTGCTGGTCCAGGGCCAACGGCAGCAACTCGTACTCGGCCTCGCGGGATTCCGGGGTGTAGTAGATCTGCTGGGTAATCGGCTTGAGCATGCCGTGCAGTTCAGCCTTGCCCAGGGTTTTCATCATCTGCCAGGCGGTGAAGTTGCTGGTGCCGAAGTAGCGGATCTTGCCTGAGCCGACCAACAGGCGCAGGGCTTCCAGGGTCTCTTCGATTGGCGTCATGCCGTCCCAGTTGTGCAGTTGGTACAAGTCGATGTGGTCGGTGCCCAGGCGCTTGAGGCTGGCTTCGCAGGCGCGGATCAAGTGGTAGCGCGACGAGCCGGAGTTGTTGGGGTTGTCGTCCACCGGGCTGCGGCCTTTGGTGGCCAGCAGAATGTCGTTGCGCTTGTCGCCCAGCGCCTTGCCCACCACTTCTTCGGCCAGGCCGTGGGAATAGAGGTCGGCGGTGTCGACCATATTCACCCCGGCGTCGAACGCCATATCGAACATGCGCTTGGCCAGGGGCACGTCCACCGCACCGCATTTTTCAAACTCTGCGCGACCGCCAAAGGGCACGGTGCCCAGGATGATTTCCGATACCAGCAGGCCGGAATGACCCAGTTGTCGGTACTGCATGTTGCCTCCTACTTAACGTTGCACGTGAAGGTGTGAACGACGGGGGCGGCGATAGTTTGAATTTTTTCATGAAAACCTCGCGCCAAGCTTGGCTATGACGTCAATGAAGATTGTTTCGCTGGATGAAATGCTGGATTGTGAATCCTGGTCATTCCGCCAGACATGGCAGTGGTAGAACATCCCTGGCGTCGATACCCACTCATTTGGAGCCTGTCATGACCCAGCCTGCGATCAAACTCTATGGTTTCCCCCTGTCCGGCCATTCCCACCGGGTCGAACTGATGTTGTCCCTGCTGGGGCTGGCGAGTGAATTTATCCTGGTGGACCTCAAGCAAGGTGCGCATAAAACGCCTGAGTTCCTCACCACCCTGAACAGCTTTGGCCAGGTGCCGGTGATTGATGACGGCGGCACGGTACTGGCCGACTCCAATGCGATCCTGATTTATCTGGCCAGCACCTATGGCCGCGGCGAATGGCTGCCGAGCGACCCTGTCGGGCAAGCCCGGGTGCAGCGTTGGCTCTCGGCCGCCGCCGGCCCACTCCATGCCGGGCCTGCCACGGCGCGCTTGGCCACGGTGTTTAGCGCCGAGGTGGACACTGTCAGTGCAATCAACCGTGCCCATGCCTTGCTGAGCGTGATGGAACAGCAACTGAACCAGAGCCGTTTCCTCGCCAGTGAGCAGCCCAGCATTGCCGATATCGCTTTCTACACCTACGTGGCCCATGCACCGGAAGGCAATGTGTCCCTGGCCGACTACCCTGAGGTACGCGCCTGGCTCGCCAGCATCGAAGCACTGCCGGGTTTCGTTGGCATGCCGCGCACGGCGGTCGGCCTGCAATCGAGTTGAAGCCCAGCACCTGTGGCGAGGGAGCTTGCTCCCGCTGGGCTGCGCAGCAGCCCCAACAAGGCTGCCGTATTTATTCAGCCAAACCGCGCTGGCAGCTTTCCTGGCCGCTGCGCGCCCCAGCGGGAGCAAGCTCCCTCGCCACAGGGGCACATAATCAGAAGGCGTAAAGATGGATCGATTTCATGAGATGCAGGTTTTTCTGGCGGTAGCCGAAGAGGAGGGGTTTGCGGCTGCCGCCCGGCGCCTGAACACGTCGCCGCCCAGTGTGACCCGCGCCATTGCCGCCATGGAACAACGCATCGGCACCCAGTTGCTGGCGCGCACCACCCGCAGCCTGCACTTGACCGAAGCCGGCGAGCGTTATCTGGACGATTGCCGACGCATCCTTGCCGAGCTGGACGAAGCCGAGGAAGCGGCGGCGGGCAGTTACTCCATCCCGGGCGGCCAGTTGACGGTGACCGCACCGGTACTGTTTGGCGAGTTGTATGTGGCGCCGGTACTGGGGGATTATCTGGACCGTTTTCCGTTGGTGAGTATCAACGCCTTGCTGGTCGATAGGGTGGTCAATATGACCGACGAAGGTGTTGACGTGGCGGTACGTATCGGCCACCTGCAGCAATCCTTGCAGCAAGCGATCAAGGTCGGCGAAGTACGCCGAGTGGTGTGCGCATCGCCGGCTTATCTTGACCAACACGGGCGCCCCCAGCGCCCCGAGCAGTTGCGTGAGGCCAAGCTCGTCACCTCATCGTCCAGCCAACTGGTCAGTGAGTGGACATTCGTTGACGCCGGCCAACCGCTGAAGGTACCGATCGCGCCACGCCTGGTTGTCACCGCCAACAATGCCGCGATCAACCTGGCCCGCCTGGGGTGGGGCATGACGCGGGTGCTGTCTTATCAAGTCGCGGCAGCGGTGGCGGCGGGGGAACTGGAACTGGTACTGGAGGATTTCGAACCGGCGCCGCTGCCGATCCACGTGGTGTTCCAGCAAAACGGCCGAGTACCGGCCAAGGTCAATACTTTTGTGGATTTCCTCAGCCATCGCCTCGGGCAGGACCCGGCCCTGAACG
The DNA here is from genome assembly GCF_059419065.1 of Pseudomonas sp. GW821-FHT07B01. Classification (NCBI taxonomy): domain Bacteria; kingdom Pseudomonadati; phylum Pseudomonadota; class Gammaproteobacteria; order Pseudomonadales; family Pseudomonadaceae; genus Pseudomonas; species Pseudomonas sp. GW821-FHT07B01. The sequence continues at coordinate 159,354 of NZ_JBWKRA010000006.1, forward strand.
CCGCGACCAAGCAGCGTGCCTGATGGAGCGTTATCGCGATATGCAGCTGTTTGCCGCGCTGGCCGGGCAACCCAGCCTGGCGTCGGCGGCACGCCATGCGCAGGTTTCCGGCCCGACCCTGGTACGTGCGGTTGCGCGCCTGGAGGCACGCCTGCGTGTGGTGTTGCTGCAGCGCAGCACCCGTGGGGTCAGCCTGAGCGACGCAGGCCAGGCTTACCTTGCCGACTGCGTGCGCCTGCTGGCAGCGGTGGACGTGGCCGAGGCCTCGGCCAACGGTTTGCATGTGCAGGCCCAGGGCGACCTGCGGATATTCCTGCCGTTGCTGTTCAGCCGCTATGTCATGGCGCCGCTGTTGGCCGATTATGCGGATCGCTACCCGGCGGTGCGTGTTATCGCTCATTACCACGACTATTATCCGAACCTGCACGTAGAGGGGTTGGACGTAGCGGTGCTGATCGGTGAGTTGCCCAACTCGTCACTCATTGCGCGGCAAGTCGGGCAGGTGCGCACTGTCGTCTGTGCCAGCCCCGCTTACTTGGCGACCCGGGGCGAACCTCGCCACCCGGCCGAACTCAAGCAGCATCATCTGATCGCCAGCGCCGACCCGGTGCACTGGGATTTTGCGCACTACGCCCTCAAGGCTCGCGCCCGGCTGAGTTGCGCCACCGTCCAGGGCGCGATCAATGCGGCGGTGCAGGGGGCGGGCGTGATTCGAGCCTTGAGTTACCCGCTGCACGAACACCTGGCGAGCGGCCAGTTGCAGCGCCTGTTGCCTACCTTCGAGTTGCCGCCGCAGCCGGTGCATGTGGTCTACCGCGAAGGCCGTCATGCGTCGATGCGCGTGCGCAGCTTTGTCGACTACTGCGTCACCGCGTTGCGCGAGCATCCGGCGTTTCAGTTGGCGTAATAGTGGATTGCCCTGGGTGGGCATTCTCTCCATTACGGCCTGGGCGCAGCATGCTCGTATCTAACCGGAGGTGAGCGCCATGCACTCGATTGAAGCAACCCCTTGGCATGTCGGCGAACGACACATGCAGGAAAGTGCCGGCGTCTCTGAACGCATGGCCATGATCGGGCCCAAGGTCATTCGTGATCATTTGCCTGAGCAGCACCGCGATTTTTATCCGCTGCTGCCGTACTTGATCGCGGGCGTGGTGGACGAGCAGGGCATCCCCTGGGCAACGATGCTGGAAGGCGCACCAGGGTTTGTGCATTCACCGGACCCACACACGCTGCAGATCGACAGCTTGCCCGCCAAAAGCGATCCCGCCTGGGCTGGGATAACGGATGGCGCGGCGATCGGCCTCCTGGGCATCGACCTCAACACCCGCCGCCGCAACCGCATGAATGGCCGGATTGGAATGCTTGATCAGGAAGGCTTGGCGGTCGAGGTGGTGCACACCTTTGGCAATTGCCCCAAGTACATCCAACTGCGCCCCGTCGCCGGGATTGCACGCAAACCCGGCAACGCTGCCGAGCGCAGCAATGGCCTGGACGCTGCTGCACAAGCGCTGATCCGCAACGCTGACACCTTCTTCGTCGCCAGCTACGCGGACCAGCACGGCGAACGCGCGGTGGACGTTTCCCATCGCGGCGGCAACACGGGGTTTGTGCGGGTGGAGGGTAACGTGCTGACCATCCCGGATTTCGCCGGCAACCTGTTCTTCAACACCCTCGGCAACCTGCACGCCAATCCGGTGGCAGGGTTATTGTTTGTGGATTTTGAGACCGGCGACGTGCTGCAAGTGGCAGGGCGTACATCGTTGATCCTGAGCGGGCCGCAAGTGGCTGAGTTCGAAGGCGCGCAGCGCTTGTGGACGGTGACGGTGGAGCACATGGTCCGCCGCCCGGCAGCCTTGGCCTTGCGTTGGCAATTCGCTGAGTTTTCGCCGCACAGCCTGGCGATGGGCACCTGGTAGCCTGTCACCCGCTCCCTGGCACAGCCAGATCAAATGTGGGAGGAGGCTTGCCCCCGATGAGGCAGTGTCAGCCAACACATCTGTGACTGACCCACCGCAATCGGGGGCAAGCCCCCTCCCACATAGGAACGTCATTGCCTGTTGAGTTTGCGTTTGCTCATCAGGCCGCCGGGCATTCCCGATTCAGCGCTTCATCGACCAGCAACTGCGCAATCTCGATCATCTGCACCACCGCCAGCACGTGCTTGCGGCGCTGACCGTCAAGCTGTTCGGCACAGTCGTAGGCGCAGACAGTCGCTGACTCCAGCATTTCGCTGGCATTGCTCAAGGCGGCTTCAGTGCTGAGTCCGGGGCGAATGGTGAAGATGACATCGGGAGGTAGTTGCGGGTTGTCATCCGAAGTTGATGACGGGGGATTGGGTGTGACTTTCTTCATGGCGAAGCTCCTATGAATGAGCACCTCCATTTCGCTACCACACGAAGTAAGGAGGCGACTGTACACGGGGTGGTAGACCGGTCATAGAAACCCGGCAGGCCGAAGCCTCCCATGCACAGCCGCCACAAAGCAGCCCGCATAAAAAAACGCCCTTGAGCGTTTCGGGGTCTATGAAATAACTGGGCTACCACACCCATTCGCTGATTTTGCAGCGACCCGCGAAGGTTAGCGGCGAGGCTCATCGGACGCAACCCGAAGTTTGTGTAAGAGCCGTCTGACGAATTCAGTCTATGGAAGGCGGTTAGCCTGACCCGCAGTTTTGCCGTAGTCAGTGTGGGGAAACAGTTGGTTGGTCATCTCGATGATCTTGCTTTGTGCGTCAATGAACTTACCCATTCGGGCGCCGCCCGAGGTCGAGTCATACAGTGCCTGTCCGATCCGCCGACCGTTCTCGAACACCTGAATGTCGGCGAAGCTCATATACAACGCCATGTCCCAGCTCCATGTACCGATGTAAGTGGTCGAAAGCGCGCAATTGGCGGGCGGGGTGCCTGGCGGTAACTCGCGGGTTTGAAAGCCTTTGCTGCGCAATTGGGCGGTGTAAGTCGTGTTGAAACCCTCACGCAAGCCGGCAGCGGGGATCATGCAGATTTCAGGCGAGTGAACAGTCGAGGAGGGGACGGGCGTGACGGTTTGCGTGATGCTGCAGCCGGTGAGGGCGCCGCATACCAGTAAGCAAGCGAGGGTTGTTACCTGGCGCATAGCGACCTCCATGTCATAAGTAGTGGCTGGATGATAGCAGTGATCGTCCAGCGTCGAGCACGATCGTTCGGGTGCAGCAGATCAAATGTGGGAGGGGGCTTGCCCCCGATATAGGTGGGTCAGTCACAGATGTATTGATTGACACTACCTCATCGGGGGCAAGCCCCCTCCCACATAGGAACGTCATTGCCTGTTGAGTTTGCGTTTGATCATCAGGCCGCCGGGCATTCCCGGTTCAGCGCTTCATCCATGAACATGTTGCTGGATGTTGAACCGTCAGCGTGGGCAGAGTCTCTAGGTTAGCCTTGTCTTCCTACTGACAAACAAGGATTGGTCATGCAACGAAAGGTCATTAATCCCACGACGGTATTCAACTCCCTGCAATACGGTTTCAGCTAGGCCATGGAAGTGCCAGAGGGTCGGCGGATCATGCTGTCCGGGCAGGTGGGGGTCGATGCTCAAGAGCGTACGGTGGGCCCAGGTATTGCCGAGCAGACGGCCACGGCGTTGGACAATGTCGAAAAGGTGCTGACCGAGGTGGGGGCGACCTGTCTCATGTGATCATGCTGCGGCTGTATATCGTCGAATCTGCCCGGGATCAGCAGGAGCCGATTGTCGAGGCGCTGCGCCAGCGCTTCGCGCACAACCCGCCGCCGTCTTCGTGGATTATCGTCAGTGGGTTGTCGTTGCCTGAGTGGTTGATCGAGGTTGAGGCGGAGGCGGTGGTTCCGTTCAGTTAGGGCTTTTGCAGGAGCGAGCTTGCTTGCGAAAAAACCATAGCCGCCGCATTTATTCAGGATGCACGCGTTATCGTTGACGTTTTTCGCGAGCAGGCTCGCTCCTACAGCCATTCAATACCGAATCATCACCGATTTAAGCTCGGTGTAATCCTCAATAAACGCACCACCAAACTCCCGGCCTAACCCCGAAGACCGGCTGCCCCCAAACGGCACTGCCGGGTCGAGCAAGGTATGCATGTTCACCCACAGAGTCCCCGCCTTGATGGCCGGGATCATGCGCAGGGCCTTGCCCAGGTCATTGGTCCACAGGCTGGCGCTCAAGCCGAAGGGCCCGTGGTTCATCATGGCGAGCAGTTCGTCTTCATCGTCGTAGGGCAGGAAGGTGGCGATGGGGCCGAAGGTTTCTTCGTTGAGCAGGGTGTCGTGCAGGTGGTTGGCCAGGATCACGGTGGGTTCGACGTAGCAGCCGGGGCGGTCGATGAGGTGGCCGCCGTGGATGATCGTGTTGTTTTCGGCGCGGGCCTGGTTGAAGTAGCCGAGCAGTTTGTGTTGGTGTTGCTGGTGGGTCACGGGGCCGAAGTCGGTGTGGTCATCCAGGGGCGAGCCGATGGTCAGGCGGCTGAGACGCGCCTTGAGTTTTTCCAGCACAGCGTCGATTTGCGAGCGGTGCACGAAGAAACGTTCGGCCGCTGCGCAGATTTGCCCCGAGTGCAGGAAGCCCGCTTCGATAATGCCATCCACCGCTTTGTCTACATCCATGTCGCGCAGGAAGCCGGCGGCGTTCTTGCCACCCAGTTCCAGGGTCGCGCGGGTCAGCCCGGCGCCCATGGCACTGCGGCCTACTGCAATACCGGTGGGCACTGAGCCGGTGAAGGACACCTTGTGCGTGCCGGGATGTTCCACCAGCCCCTTGCCGACATGGCCGCCGCCGGTCAGCACGTTGAGCACCCCCGCCGGCAAGCCGGCGTCGATGGCCAGTTCGGCGATGCGCAGCAGGGTCAGCGGCGTGAATTCGCTGGGCTTGATGATGATGCTGCAGCCGGTCACCAGCGCCGAGGCCAGCTTCCAGATGGCGATCATGGTCGAGAAATTCCACGGCACAATGCCTACCACCACGCCCACCGGTTCGCGCAAGGTGAAGGCGGTGTAACGCTCGCCATTGAACGAAGGCAGGGAGGGCGTGAGGGTCTGGCCGCTGAGCTTGGTGGCCCAGCCTGCGTAATAGCGCAGGAAGTGCGCGGCCTGGTCGACCTCAAAGGCACGGGAAATCTGGATGATCTTGCCTGATTGGCAGGTTTCGATCTGCGCGAGTTCTTCGCGGTGCTGTTCCAGCAGGTCGGCCAATTTAAGCAGCACGTTGCCGCGGATGGCGGGCGCAGCCTGGGACCACAGCTGAAAACCACGGTTGGCAGAAGCGACCGCAGCGTCGATATCCGCCAGGTCAGCATCGGCCACTTCGGCGATCACCCGGCCGTTGGCAGGGTTGATTACGTTCAGGGTTTGATCGGCGTGGCTGTGCACGCTGACACCGTCGATAAACAGCCCATGGCGGCGACGCAAAAAAGCTTCCACTTGAGGCAGCAACGGGATATCGCTCATGGCAGGTTCCTGGCAGTTCACAAAGAAACCCCGAGGTTAACCAACGCACTGATAAGCGGCTTGACTGTGCCTGCCAGCTTTTATGCCTGTGCCTGCCGTGCTTGTGAAAAGTACAAGCTTGCCTGCCGAACGTGCATTTCCCGCCTGCACGACCCGTTTGATACTGGCCCTGCATCCCGCGCCGTTCCACGATTCGGAGCGCCTGCCGGACTTCCAATAATAAGCAGGGCCGTCCATGAAAAAGCCAAACCCGCTCCTTGAAGACCTCAAGCCTCTTCTGCCTGCCATTGCCGCGAACGCCAGCCGTGCCGAACAGCTGCGCCAAGTGCCGGATGAGAATATCGCGCTGCTCAAAAGCATCGGCCTGCACCGCGCCTTCCAGCCCAAGGCATTCGGTGGCCTGGAACTGTCGCTGCCCGAATTCGCCGACTGCATCGCCTTGCTCGCCGGCAGTTGCGCCAGCACCGCCTGGGCCATGAGTTTGTTGTGTACCCATAGCCATCAACTGGCGCTGTTCTCGGCGCAGTTGCAGGAGGAGATCTGGGGCGCCAACCCGGATGCCACGGCCAGCAGCAGTATTGCGCCGTTCGGTCGGGTGACCGAGGGCGAGGGCGGCGTGTACTTCAGTGGTGAGATGGGCTGGAGCAGCGGCTGTGACCATGGCGAGTGGGCGATTGTCGGCTGCCGTCGCCAGAATGCCGAAGGTACCCAGGATTACTGCTTTGCCGTGCTGCCGCGCAGTGACTATCAGATCCGCGATGACTGGTTCGCGGCCGGCATGAAAGGCAGCGGCACCAAGACCCTGATCATCGACAACGCCTGGGTGCCTGAGCACCGGATCCAGAAGGCCAAGGACATGATGGAAGGCAAGTCCGCAGGCTTTGGTCTCTACCCAGACAGCCAGATTTTCTACGCGCCGTACCGGCCGTATTTCGCCAGTGGTTTTTCCACCGTCAGCCTCGGCGTGGCCGAGCGCATGCTGGAGGTGTTCCGCGAAAAAACCAAAAACCGTGTGCGCGCCTATACCGGTGCCGCCGTCGGCGCAGCGACCCCGGCGCTGATGCGCCTGGCCGAGTCCACCCACCAGGTGGCCGCTGCTCGGGCGTTTTTGGAGAAGACCTGGCAAGACCACGCCGAACACAGCGCCGCCCACCGCTACCCAGCGCGAGAAACCCTGGCGTTCTGGCGCACCAACCAGGCCTACGCCACCAAGATGTGCATCGAAGCGGTAGACCGGCTGTTCGCCGCCGCCGGTGGCAATGCCTGGTTCGAACACAACGAAATGCAGCGCCTGTTCCGCGATGCCCACATGACCGGCGCGCATGCCTACACCGACTATGACGTGTGCGCGCAGATCCTTGGCCGTGAGCTGATGGGCCTGGAGCCCGACCCGAGCATGGTGTAGCTGCGTTTTCCCTACAACAATCAGGGCGGCCCATAGAGGCCACCCGGGAGTCTTGCATGTCTGACGTATTCGACCCACGGGCCTTTCGTCGCGCCTTGGGCAATTTTGCCACTGGCGTGACCGTGGTCACCGCCGCCACCGCCTCCGGGCGCAAGGTGGGCGTGACGGCCAACAGTTTCAACTCGGTGTCCCTCGACCCGCCGCTGGTGCTGTGGAGCATCGAAAAACGCTCCAATAGCCATGCCGTGTTCGAGGAGGCCAGCCACTTTGCCGTGAATGTGTTGGCGGCGGACCAGGTGCATCTATCCAACAATTTCGCGCGCCCCCGTGAAGACCGCTTCGCCCTGGTCGAGTACGAGCCGGGGGAGGGAGGCTCGCCGGTATTCGCCGATTGCTCGGCGCGTTTTCACTGTGAGAAATACCAGCAGGTGGACGGCGGCGACCATTGGATCATGATCGGCAAGGTGGTGGCCTTTGATGATTTTGGCCGTGCGCCGCTGCTCTATCATCAGGGCGCCTATGCCGAGGTGCGGGCGCTGCCTCCGTGCGCGCCCGAGGCGGTTTAGAACGGCACGGCGACCACCAGTTGGCTGTAGACATTGGTGCCGTTGCCGCCGATCTGATTGCCGCCGTTTTCGGCTGATTTATTCGGTTTGTACAGGCCGAGCAGCGGCGTGATGATCAGGTGCTCGTTGACGGCCCATTCGGCATACAGGTCCAGTTCGCGGCCATCCAGGTTCAATTGGCCGCGGGTACTGACGGTGTTGTAGTCGAAGAACAGCGCCCCCAGGGTGACGTTCTCCAGTGGTTTGACCTTGAGCGCCACGTGCTGCACGGCGGTATTACTGTTGAAGGGGCCGGAATAGTTGCCCGCCACTTCGCCCTGCACCCAGGTGCCGTAGCCACGGTTGAAGCCTGAGAACATGCCGTCCCAGTTCTTCGAATAACGGGCGTAGCGGTAGGTCAGGTCCGGTGACCACGGCAGGTTGGCGAAGGTGTAGCCGGCTTCGGCGTAACCGGCATTTTCCTGGCCGTCGCGGCGGCTTTGGCGCGCCAGTTCGAAGGCGAAGTGCGCGTTGTCGATACCGGCATTGCCGGTGCCGCGCAGGCTGTAGAGGTTCATGCCTTTGCGCTGGCGCTGCAGGTCGGTGGCGAAGCGCTCATCCACATCGATGCCGTGAATATAGGTCAACCCCAGGGTGCCCGGCGCGGCACTGTATTCCAGGGTGCCGGCGGCCATTTCAGTGAGGGCCTGGGCGCGGTTGTCGGACTTGATCCACATCAGGCTGCCGTGCACACCGTCCTTGCCGCCCAGGCGAATCACCGCCGTCTTATCGAAGGCATGGCGTGCGGCGATGTAGTAGGCGCCGCCGCGATTGAACTCGCCGTCGCCGACGCCATTGCCCAGGTTGGGGCCGTCGTCGTTAAGGATAAAACCGTCGCCGAGCATGATGATCTGGCGACCGAACGACAGGTCCAGGCCGTCCTTGCCCAGCGCCGGTAACAACTCGCCAGACCGCCAGCCGGCGAAGGCTTCGTCAAACTTGGTGGTGCGCTCGGTGCCGTTGGTCAACCCGGCCGCATCGCCGTCGCCCCAGGTACCGGAACTCACCAGATTGGCCGTGCCATACACACCGCCCAGGTTGCCCAGGCGCTGTTCGACGCTCAGGCCGTACTTGATGAACGCCTCACGCCAAGTGGCGCCGCCGCTGCGCCCATCGTAGTTCTTCGGGCTGTTGAACATACCGTACACGGCGAGGAAGTTGCCGGTGACCTGAGTGTCGGCGTCGGCATACAACTCGATGGCCTGCGCCTGGCCCACCAACAGTGCCACGCCCAGGCCGACCGTCTGGCGCAGGCAGCGGTTTTTCAGTGTGTGCTCCATTGTTATTGCCCCCATCTTGGTTAAGAGTGAGGGCGCATTAGGGCGAGCGGTGTGAGGCCAAGTCTTTTCCCTGCGTGCCAGACAATTGACTCTGGCCGCCAGGCAGCAGGCCTTGGCAGGCAGCAACAAAACCGGCGGCAGACAGGGGCAAGACGATCAACGGGAGTGGGGCGCAGAGTGCCGACACATTAAAAAAAACCGCTTCGAGGACCCCTCCATGTCGATCAACGACCGACTCACCGCACACCTCAACCGGGGTACGGTAGGTTTTCCCACTGCGTTGGCCAGCACCATCGGCCTGATCATGGCCAGCCCGGTGATTCTCACCGCCACCATGGGTTTTGGCATCGGTGGCAGCGCGTTTGCCCTGGCGATGCTGATCGCCGTGGTGATGATGCTGGCCCAGGCGACAACCTTTGCCGAGGCCGCCTCGATGCTGCCCACCACCGGTTCGGTGTACGACTACATCAACTGCGGCATGGGCCGGTTCTTTGCGATCACCGGGACCTTGTCGGCCTACCTGATCGTGCATGTGTTCGCCGGCACTGCCGAAACTATCCTTGCCGGCGTCATGGCCCTGGTGAACTTCGAACACCTCAATACCCTGGCAGAGTCGGCCGGCGGCTCGTGGTTGCTGGGCGTCGGTTTCGTGCTGGTGTTCGGCGTGCTGAATGCCTTTGGCGTCAGCGCATTTGGCCGCGCCGAGATCATCCTGACCTTCGGCATGTGGACCACCCTGATGGTGTTCGGCGTACTGGGCCTGATCGCCGCGCCGGCGGTGCAATTGGAGGGCTGGTTCGGTGAGTCGCTGGTGGGCACCGACCTGGTCACCGTGCTGTCGCTGGTGGGCATGGCGATGTTCATGTTCGTGGGTTGCGAGTTCGTCACCCCGCTGGCGCCGGACCTGCGCCAATCGGCCAAGGTGATGCCACGGGCGATGATGCTCGGGCTGATGGGCGTGGCGACGTGCATGTTCATCTATGGCGCGGCGATGAAGCGCCAGGTGGAAAACGTCGTGCTCGACGCCGCGTCCGGCGTGCACCTGCTGGACACGCCCATGGCCATCCCCCGATTTGCCGAACAGGTAATGGGGCAGATCGGCCCGTTGTGGCTGGGTATCGGCTTTCTGTTCGCTGGCGCTGCGACCATCAATACCCTGATGGCCGGGGTGCCGCGCATCCTCTACGGCATGGCGGTGGATGGCGCCTTGCCCAAGGTGTTCACCTACCTGCACCCGCGTTTCAAGACGCCGCTGTTGTGCATCCTGGTGGCCATGTTGATTCCGTGCCTGCATGCGCTGTACCTGGGCGGCAACACTGACAACATCATGCACCTGGTGCTGGCGGCGGTGTGTGCCTGGAGTTTTGCCTACCTGTTGGTGACGCTGTCGGTGGTGATCCTGCGCATTCGGCGTCCGGACTTGCCCCGCGCCTATCGCTCGCCGTGGTTCCCGCTGCCGCAGATCGTCTCCAGCATCGGCATCCTGTTGGGCATGTGGTTTATCACCCCGCCCGGCATGAACCCGGCTGACATTTATGTGCCGTTTGGCGTGATGCTCGGCGTGACGGCCACCTATGCGCTGTTCTGGACCCTGGTGGTGCAGAAGGTCAACCCCTTCAAGCCCGCCTGCGTGGAAGAGGTGTTGGCCAAGGAATTCAATCACGAACCGGGGCACACCCATGAGGGTTATAGCGACCTTGCGGCAAAAACTGTTTGAGCTGTTTCGTGCTGACCGCGCACCCAGCGGGTATCGGCCGGGGGTGACCCTGGCCCACCTGCGGCGTGACCTGGGCCTGGCAAGCCTTGAAGTGGGCGGTGTGGCCTTCGAGATTGTCGAGCGCACCGAGTCGCAGTTGTTGATGCACCTGGTGCTGACCGAATGTGTCCTGCGCGTTCCTGCGGCAGCGGGTGGCGCTGGCAGCTTCGAGGTGCACCATGGCGGCGCGATCCGGCGCAGCGGTATTCATGTGCGGCGCCGCGCTGGCAACCAGGCACTGGGCCGTGAGTTGCAGGCGCGTTTGCAGGCTGACAGCGTGTTGTTCCAAGCGTTGATGCCGCTGGATTTCAAGCGCCTGCGCATCGAGCTGCAAGACCAGCAATGGTGCGTGCGCCTGGAGCATATGGGCGGCAGCGAGGTGGTCAACCGCGTGCCGGCGTTCCGGCGCTACATTGCGTTGAGCACCGAGCAACGCGGGTATCTCTTGGTCGTACTGGCCGGATTGCGGCGGGTATTGTCGGACCTCTGATTGGCACCATTAGTGCTTCTGCAAAGGGCAAACAGGTTGTTGTTGCGTGCATATAGATAACATGTTAACTAATGCACCAGAACAACAAGAATAACGCCACTGCGGAGACACCCCATGAGCATCCCACAGCATGCACCCGACGGGCTCGACAGCTGGAACCGCGAACTGCGCGACGCGTGCGGCCACTTCGATACCGAACTGGCTTTCAACCGTTCGCTGTTTATCGGCGAGATCCATAACCTGCCGCGTGGCCTGGCCATCCTGCGCACCAATGCCGGGCTGATCAAGCGCCCGACGCACCACGCCGACCATGACAACGACCAGGAATGTTTTCTGGTCAGCCAGCGCAGCGGCTATTCGCAAATCACTCAGAACGACCAGACCGTACAACTGGCCCCCGGCGAAATGCTGTTGATGGACTCGGTAGGCTCCATTGAAATTACCCCTTTCGGCCTGATCGAACACGCCTCGTTGTCCCTGTCGCGCAGTGCGGTGTGCAAGCACCTGGGTGGCCAGGCACGGGCCTTCGGCAAGATCTCCTCGACCAAAGCCTGCGGGCGCATGCTGCATGTGCTGATGGACCAACTGTGCAAGGACGATACCGACGAAGACGCCACGCAAGTGGAAGCGCTGCAAGCGGCCTTCGTCTCGCTGCTGGGTTCGGCGTTGGAGCAGGGCGATGAGTGCCGCGAGGGCGTTGCTGCGTTGCACGGCAATAACCTGCGCAGCTATGTACAAAAAGTCATCGATGAGTCGCTGAGCCAGCCAGGCCTGAGCCCGATCGGCCTGGCCAACCGCCTGAATATCTCGGTACGGCACCTGTACCGCTTGTTCGAGGAACAGGACGACAGCGTCTGCCGCTACATCCAGCGCGCACGGCTCAAGCGCAGCGCAGACGACTTGACCAACCCCTTCCTGCGCAGCGAGTCGATCACCTCGATTGCCTACAAGTGGGGTTTTACCGACTCGGCGCATTTCAGCCGCTCGTTCAAGAAGCAGTTCGAGGTATCGCCGAAGGATTTTCGTTCCAGCCGGTTGCAGGCGGTGCAAGCGTGATCGTTCCCACGCTCCGCGTGGGAACGCCGCCCCGGACGCTCCGCGTCCCGCTCCAAGTCGTGACGCGGAGCGTCACAGGATGCATTCCCACGCAGAGCGTGGGAACGATCGGGTTTCAGATTTCGGGCAGAGTCGCGCCACCATCCACCACCAGCGTCTGCCCGGTGATATAGCCCGCCAGGTCAGAGGCCAGAAACACCATCGCCCCGGCAATATCCGCCGCCGCGCCCAGGCGCCCCAACGGCACACGGCGGGCGATGCTGTCATTCACGGCCGCATCGCCCAGGTTATCCATCGCCGGAGTGGCGATCATGCCGGGCTCCACGCCGTTGACCCGCACATTCAACGGCGCCAGCTCCAGCGCGGCATTGCGGATAAACCCATTCACCCCAGCTTTGGACGCCGCATAGTGGCTCAGCCCCGGGTAACCCACCCGGTTGCCGGTGACCGAAGACGTCACCAGCACGCAGCCCCGGCCTTGTTCGCGAAACATCGGCAACGCCGCCTGGGTCAGCCAGAACAGCGCCGACAGGTTCACCGCCAGGGTGCGCTCCAGGATCGTTGGGGTGATGTCGGCAAAGGCGGTCAGCGGAAAGTACCCGGCGTTGTGCACCAGCACATCCAGTTGCGCCAAGCCTTGGACGCAGGCGAACACCGCTTCGGCATCCGCCAGATCAACGCCAACGGCGTCAACGTGATGCCCCTGGGCGCATAACCCGGCAGCCAGGGCTTCAGCCTGTTCAACCCTACGGTCGGCAATCACCACTCGCGCACCGCGTTGGGCAAAGGCCTGGACGATGCCCAGGCCAATGCCCTGGGCGCCGCCGGTGACCAGCACGACCTGGCCGCTGAAATCCAGGTCATTCGTCATGGGCAGGCTCCAGGCGCGTAAACGCCAGCGTCGGCACGTCGACGATGCTGGAGCCACCGTCCGCCACCAACGTGGCGCCGGTAATGATCGAGGCGTCGTCGCTGGCCAGGAAGCGGCACACCTTGGCGATCTCGTCGGCACGGGCGGCACGCCGCAGCGGTACATCGGCACACACACGCGCATAGGCCTGCTGCAAGGTTTCGCCGTACGCCTCCATCAACGGCTGCATCTCCGCGTCGGCCATCGGCGTGTGCACCCAGCCTGGGCACACCGCGTTCACGCGCACGCCATGGGGCCCATAATCACGGGCCAGCGAGCGGTTGAGCCCGAGCAGCGCATGCTTGGCTGTGGTGTAGCCACACACCTCGGGGCCTGCCGCCAATGAGGCGATGGAGCCAATCAGCACCATGTTCCCGGCGCTTTCCTGCAACAGCGGCAGGCAGGCGCGGGCGCTGTAAAACGCACTGTCGAGGTTGCTGCGCAGCGCGCCTTCCCAGGTGGCCGGGCTGGTCTGGGTCGCGCTGCCCAGCCCGTGACCACCGGCACAGGCCAGCAGCACATCGAGGCGCCCGAAGTGGCTGCGGATTTGTTGGATGAAGCCGTCCCAGGTGTCCGGGCAGGCGGCATCGCCCACCAGGATCAGCCCGCCGGTGTCCAGCGCCACCTGTTCCAGTGGCTCACGACGCCGACCGATCAGCACCAGATGCGCGCCTTCCTGTGCGTACAAGCGTGCGCAGGCAGCGCCGATGCCGGTGCCGGCCCCGGTGATCACCACCGTGCGCGGCTCAGTCACGGGGGTACTCCGTGCGGTTGAGCACCTGGCAATAGGAACTGATCGGGAAGTTCGACAGCGCGTCGAAGGACGTCCCGGCATAGCCGAAGATCTTGCCGTCGCTGCGGTGCTGTTGCAGGTCGATCAGCACCAGGCCGAGGGTCGGTACGATCTTCTCCTGCCACACGAACAGGTACAGCTGTTCGGCGATCTTGTAGTAATGGCAGCGGTCGGTGTCGCACAGGCCTTTCTCCACGCCCTCAAGGCATTGCCAGGCGTAGAATTGCGGGTTGAGGTAGATGTGCTCATAGACCTCGCTGGGGCTGTAGCGATACTGGTTGCGCAGGCCAACCAACTCGTCGGTGGGGGCGTGCAGGCAGTGGCCGTTCTGCCACGGCCGGTCGAGGCTGCCATGGAGGAAGTCAACCTGTACCGAGGTCAGCGGTTTGCCGGCCAGGGCGCGGTGGTAAAGGCCTTCGTGGGTCTCTGCCGGTTCCGGCATCCGGCCAATCACCGCGGTAAAGGAAGCATTTGGTGTGTCCAGCACCAGGCTGATCGACCAGCTTTGCCCGGCCTCGTGCTTGATAAAGTCCACCAGGTACAGGCCCGGGCGAATCGAGCTGGCGCGGTAGGCGGCGCTGCCGCTGGAGTGGCCATCGGCGGCGTGCCAGGCCAGGCGTTCCTGTTCGAAGCGGTGTTCGATCTGCCAGCCATTGGCAAAGTGCAGGGTGAAGGTCTGGCCGGCCAGGTCGGCCGGGTTCGGCAGGATGAAGGCCTCAGGTGCAAACCCCTCAGCCAGGGCGCCTACGGTGATCCAGTCAGATGAATTCGACATGGCAACCCCTCCCTTACACGACGGCGAAGTAGTGTTTGACGAAACTCTCGCTGACCACTTCCCACAGCACCGGCGTGCCCTTGGTCACGAACCAGCTGTCACCGGCTTTGTAGCGGGTGGATTGGCCGGTGGACTCGTCGGTCAGCACCACTTCACCGGTGACTATCGTGGCCTGTTCGGCGAACGGGTAGACCATGCGGAACTTGCCCTGGGTCGTGCCGAAGTACGCACTGCTGACCGCATCGGTGGGCGCGCCAAAGGTCATCTTGCCGAAGGCGCGTACTTCGCCTTCGAGGATTTGCGAGCCGAGGTCGGCCACGGTGCCCCAGGCGTCGAGTTCCGACAGCTGGACGTTATGTTTGAGGGTGGTAAGTGTCATGGCAGATGCTCCGATAAGTACGAGATTTTTGTAGGAGCGAGCTTGCTCGCGAAAAACTCACCGGCGCCGCGTTCATTCAGGAAGCACGCGTTATCGTTGAAGTTTTTCGCTGGCAAGCGCGCTCCTACAGGGGTTAGCGGCGACCGTTCCAGTAGCCGGAAAGTTGGTGCCAGGATTTGCCCGCCGTCAGCAGCAGCGGGCGAATCGCGTCCTTGCCGATGATGGTGGGGCGGTGAATCGAGCTGACCAGGTCATAGCGCGCCGAGCCTTCGCTCATGCCTTCGGCCAGCACCTTGCAGATGATGTGGCTGGGGGTGACGCCGAAGCCGGAATAGCCCTGCACGAAAAACGCATTGCTGCGCCCCGGCAAGGTGCCCACCTGCGGGAACAGGTTCGGGCTGCACGCCATCGGGCCGCCCCAGGCCAGGTCGATTTTCACGTCCTTGAGGTAGGGGAAAATCTTCAGCATCAGGTGACGGTTCCAGGCTTTCAGGTCACCGGGAATGTGCTCCACCAAAGGCGTGGCGGCGCCGAACAGCAGGCGGTTTTCATTGGTCACGCGGTAGTAGTCGATCACCGGGCGGATGTCGCTGTAGGCCCCACGGATCGGGCTGATACGCTGGATCAACTCCTCGGACAACGGCTCGGTCATCATCTGGAACGCGTAGGTGTTGATGGTCGAGCGGTGCAGTTCTGGCTCCAGCTTGTTGAGAAAGCTGTCACAGGCCCACAGCAACTTGCTGGCGCGTACCGAACCACGACCGGTGCGCACGGTGATGCGCTCGCCGTAGCTGACTTCCAGCGCCGGGCTGTTCTCGAAGATCTTCACGCCATGGCTGGCCAGTGCGGTAGCTTCGCCCAGCAGCAGGTTCAGCGAGTGCACATGCCCGCCACCCATGTGCAACAGGGCGCTGGTGTAGGCGGTGGAGCCGATGATCTGCTGCACGTCGGAGCCGCCGAGAAAGCGGATTTCGTGCTGGCTGTTGATCGACTTGAAGTCCTTCTCCCAGGCGCGCAGGGTTTTTTCCTGGCGGGCGTTGAAGCCCATGTAGCCGTAGCCGTGGCAAAAGTCCGCGTCGATGTTGTACTTGGCGATGCGGTTCTTGATGATGTCGGCGCCCAGGTCGCTGATCTCGAACACTTGGCGCAGGCCGTCTTCGCCCACGTCCTTCTTGATCTTCTCCAGGTCATGGCCGATGCCTGCCATGATCTGCCCACCGTTGCGGCCCGTGCCGCCAAAGCCCAGGTAGCGCGCTTCGAGCACCACAATGTTAGTGATGCCTTTTTCCGCCAGCTCAAGGGCCGTGTTGATCCCGGAAAAGCCGCCGCCGATGACCACGACGTCTGCGTCGATATCCTGTTCCAGGGTGGGAAAGCTGAGGTTGTATTTTTTGGTGGCGGTGTAGTACGTGGGGGTTTCGATGTTGATCATGGCGCAGCCTGAAAAAGTGAAGGAAGGCGCTAAAGCGGATGCCTCCATTAGGGCCCCTGGCGGGCTGGAAGTCTTGATCCTGCGTGCCCGGTTTTTTGATTCAGCGCGCCACGGGCGAGGGCACCTACAAGTTATAGCGCGCTCGCCGGCCGGGAATGTTAGAGTTTCGTTAAACTATTAACTAAATACTTCGTGACCCTGAGCCCTATGTCCACACCTCGACAATCCCTGACCCTGGCCTTGCTGCAAGCGCGCGAGGCCGCGATGAGTTTTTTCCGTCCATCCCTGAATGAACACGGCCTGACCGAACAGCAATGGCGCATCATCCGCATCCTTGAACAGCATGGTGAGTTGGAGATCTACCAACTGGCGGAACTGGCCTGCATCCTCAAGCCGAGCATGACCGGCGTGCTGGTGCGCATGGAAGCGGCCGGCATGGTGCACCGGCGCAAGGCCGAACAGGACCAGCGCCGGGTGCTGATTACCCTGGCGGACAAGGGCAAAGCGAGTTTTGAGTCCATGAGCCAGTGCATGGAGGCCAACTACCAGCGCTTGCAGGATCAGTTTGGCGAAGAGAAATTCCAGACCTTGTTGGGGTTGCTGGATGACTTGAAGAACATCAAGCGCTGACCTAGTGACTGAACCACCACCGGTCAACTGTGGGAGCAGGCAAGCCAGCTCCCACATGGATTTCAGTAGACACCACCGGTATTGGCAGCCACAGGCACGTCTTTGAACTTCCCGGCCAGGCTTTGCAGCCCCCGCATCAACACCGTGGTATCCACCCCCACCGCCACGAACGTCGCCCCCAACTCGATATAGCGTCGTGCGCGATTTTCATCTGCACTGAGAATCCCTGCGGCCTTACCCGCCTTGACGATACGCACGATGGCGTCCTCAATCGCCGCCTGTACCTGCGGGTGCCCCGGGTTACCCCGGTGGCCCATGGACGCGCTCAAATCTGCCGGGCCGATAAACACCCCATCCACGCCTTCGACGGCGGCGATGGCGTCCAGATTGGCCAGGCCCTCGGCATTCTCAATCTGCACCAGCAGGCACATCTGCGCGTCGGCCTGGTCGAGGTAATCGGCGATGCTGTTCCAGCGCGAGGCGCGGGCCAGGGCGCTGCCGACCCCGCGAATACCCTGGGGCGGGTAGCGCAGGGCGCGCACCAGTTCCCGGGCCTGGGCGGCGTTTTCGACCATGGGTACCAGCAGCGTCTGGGCGCCGATATCCAGCAGTTGTTTGATCAGCGCCGAGTCGCCGATCACCGGGCGAATCAACGCCTGGCTGGGGTAGGGCGCGATGGCCTGTAATTGCGCGAGCATATCCCCCAGCTGGTTGGGCGCATGTTCGCCGTCGATCAGCAGCCAGTCGAAACCGGCGTTGGCCGCCAGTTCCGCGCAGTAGGCGTTGGCAAGGCCGAGCCACAGGCCGATCTGTACCTCGCGGTTGTGCAGGCGTTGCTTGAAGCGGTTGACAGGCATGTCCATGACAGCACTCCTGGGTTCAGACGAAGCGGCAGGCAATCGAGCCGAGCAGGTCGTAGTCGACGTGGAAGGTATCGCCAGGGCGGGCCGCCACGGGGCGGGTAAACGAGCCGCCGAGAATCACCTGGCCGGGCAGCAGGGTGACGTCATAGGGCGCCAGCTTGTTGGCCAGCCACGCCACGCCTTTGGCCGGGTGGTTGAGCACCGCCGCCGACACCCCGGACTCTTCGATCACGCCGTTGCGATACAGCACCGCCGGCACCTTGCGCAGGTCGATCTCGGTGGGGCGCACGGCGCGGCCGCCGAGGACCACACCGGCATTGGCGGCGTTGTCGGAGATGGTGTCGAACACCTTGCGGGTGGCGTTGGTATGCGGGTCGACCTGCTGGATGCGGGCGTCGATGATTTCCAGCGCCGGGATCACCCACTCGGTGGCGTCGAGCACATCGAACACCGTGCAGTTGGGGCCTTTGAGCGGCTTGCCGAGGATGAAAGCCAGTTCCACCTCCACCCGCGGCACGATGAAACGCTCGAAGGGAATGTCGCTGCCTTCGTCGAAAAACATGTCGTCGAGCAGGGCACCGTAATCGGGTTCGGTGATATTCGACGACACCTGCATGGCCCGTGATGTGAGGCCGATCTTGTGGCCCTTGAGCGTGCGCCCGTCCTTGATCTTCTGCGCGACCCATTCACGCTGGATGGCGTAGGCGTCGTCGATCGTCATATCGGGGTAGTCGAGGGAAAACTGGCGCACCTGTTCGCGGCTGCGTTCGGCGCGGTCCAGGTGGGCGGCGGCCGCAAGGATTTGCTGGGAGTCGAGCATGGCAACGGTCTCTAGTGTGGGTTGACGATGGCGGCCTGGGTGCGCAGCACCAGCAAGCCACCGAGGGCGATAAACAGCGCGAGTACGTACAGGGCCAGGCTGGCGCTCTGGGTGGCGTCGCGCATCCAGCCGATCAGGTAGGGCGCGAGGAACGCCGCGATGCTGCCGAACGAGCTGATCATGGCGATGCCTGCCGCCTGGGTGGTGTGGGAGAGAAACGCCGGTGGCAGTTGCCAGAACATCGGCAGCGCGGCACTGGCGCCCATGCCGGCGACCACCAGCCCGCCCATCACCAGCAGCGCATTGGCGGGCGCCAGGCCCGCCACGGCGATGCCGAGCGCCGCCATCAGCAATGGCACGCACAGGTGCCAGCGGCGCTCGCGGTGGCGGTCGGACGAGCGCCCACAGCCGAGCATAAAGAAGCAACCGGCCAGGTACGGCACGGCGCTGAGCAAGCCGACCTGGCTGTCGCGGCCGATGCCGGCGCCGTGGATCAGGGTGGGCATCCAGAACGCCAGGGTGTTGACCGCCAGCATCACCGCAAAGTACACGGCCACCAGCAGCCACACCTGCGGGTCACGCAGGATGCCGCCGAACGAGGTGATGGTCTTGCGCTGTTCCTCGTTGCTCAGTTGGGTGCGCAGTTGCTGTTTTTGCTCGGCAGTCAGCCAGTGCACCGACTCGAAACTGTCCGGCAACCACTTGAGCACCACCAGGCCCAGCAGCACCACGGGCGCGCCTTCGATCAGGAACATCCATTGCCAGCCGCGCAGGCTGCCGACGTCGTGGAAGTTCTCTAGGATCGCCCCGGAAATCGGCCCGCCCAGCACTCCGGCCATGGGCACCGCAATGGCAAACAAGGCAGTGACCTGGGCGCGACGACGCGCCGGGTACCAGCGGTTGAGGAATACCAGGATCCCCGGGAAAAACCCGGCCTCGGCCACACCCAGCAGAAAGCGCAGCACGTAGAACCCGCGCGCGCTCTCCACCCACAACATGCCGGTGGAGAGCAGACCCCACACCACCATCAGGCAGGCGATCCAGCGCCGTGGCCCGACACGGTCCAGGGCAATGTTGCTGGGCACGCCGAACAGTGCGTAGGCAATGAAGAACAGGCCGGCGCCGAAGCCATACACGGTGTCGCTGAAGTGCAGGTCGCTGCTCATCTGCATCTTGGCAAAGCCGATGTTGATGCGGTCCAGATGGGCGAACAGGTAACACACCAGCAACAAGGGCATCAGGCGCCAGGTCACCAAACGATGGGTGCGGTCGTGCTCGGCAAGCCGCAGGCTTGCAGTGGAATGGGCTGTGCTCATGGTGGTGTTCTTCTTGTAGTTATAGGAGCCGGGGTCGTTTCAGCTCGCCGCGTTGTTCAGGAACGCGTGCACATTGTTCTGCTTGAAATTGAGCTGCGGGTGCAGCTCGATCATCTCGAACGACAACGCGAGCAAGCGCTGTGCCTGCAGCTCGGCGAAGTGCGCGGTGATCACCGCGAACACCGCTTGGGCGACGGCCTCGCGCGTGGTCAGGTCGCGGCCATGGCCGACCTTGAGGGTCATGTGCACAAAGGCATAGTCGTGCTTGCCATCGGCCATGCGCCAGGTGTCCAGGCGCACGCCACGACTGCGAATGCCGCCCAACGGAAACACGCCGCTGTCGCCCAGCACGCGGTGGACTTTTTCAAACAGGCCGGGCAAATCGGCCTGCTGTTCGAGGTTGTCGGTGTACTCAGCGATAAAGTGCGGCATGGGGCTCTCCCAGGGTTAAAGCGGGAAAATCGCGTTGATCTGGCCGGTGCCCGAACTGCCGAACGGCGGCGTGATGATCTCGGCCGGCTTGGCATAGTCGGGCCCACCCAGCAGGCCCAGGAGCATGGCGGTGTCGTGCATCTTGCCTTCGCCAAAACAGTGTTCGGCGTAGTCGGGCAACATGGCGCAGAACTCCCTGAAGCGGCCTTGCTTCCACATTTGCACGACATGCAGGTCCACCTGCTTGTCGAATTCGCGGGTCCAGTTGTGGATATTCGCCTCAGCCTGGCGGTCGTCCGAGAACCGATGGGACAGCGAGCCGGACGCCAGCACCAGCACCTTGCGGTCGCTCTTTTCGATCGCCCGGCGCACGGCGGCGCCGAAGGCAAAGCTGTCTTCCAGGCGATGCCAGGCGCACCAGGCAGCGATGGAAATGACCTTGAATTTCTCTGCGTCGGGCACGCCCATATGCATGTAGCGCATGGGCACCAGGGTGCCGTATTCAAGTTCCAGGCTCGGGATGTTGTGGGCCATGCTACGCACGCCAGCCAGGTTGGCTTCGGCGGCGATCAGCTCACCCAGTTCAGGGCAGCCGGGGTAGGCGTAGTCCATGTTCTTGATGAAGTGCGGCAGTTCGTTGCTGGTGTAGGTGCCCTGGAACTGCTCGCCGCAATTGACGTGGTAGCCGCTGTTGACCAGCCAGTGCACGTCGAACACCACCGCAGTGTCTGCCCCGAGTTCGCGGGCACGCCGGCCGATCTCCTTGTGCCCGGCAATCGCCGCTTCGCGACAGCCGTGATGCTTGCCGGGCAGTTCCGACAGGTACATCGACGGTACGTGGCAGATCTTCGCTGCCAGAACCACTTCGCCCATGTTGATTCTCCTGAATAATTATTCTTGTAAGGCCGTTGAGGTCCATGCGGGAGCTGGCTTACCTGCGATGGCATCGACTCGGTACGGCTGAAGGACCGCGGTGTCTGCATCGCGGGCAAGCCCGGCTCCCACAGGAGGCTTGTTTGATCTTGGGCTACACGCCCCAGCGCGGAATGTGATGACTGCCCATGGAAATACACACGTTCTTGATCTCGGCAAACACTTCAAAGCTGTACTGGCCGCCTTCACGCCCGGTGCCCGAGCCTTTGACTCCGCCAAACGGCTGGCGCAGATCCCGTACGTTCTGGCTGTTGATAAATACCATGCCCGCTTCGATACCGCGCGCCAGGCGGTGGGCCTTGCCGATGTCCTGGGTCCAGATGTAGGAGGCCAGCCCGTATTCGGTGTCGTTGGCCAATTGCAGCGCTTCAGCTTCGTCTTTGAACGGGATCAGGCACACCACCGGGCCGAAGATTTCTTCCTGGGCGATGCGCATCCGGTTGTTCACGTCGGCAAACACCGTTGGCTGGATAAACTGGCCGCGGCTCAGGTGCGCCGGCAGGTTGGCCGGGCGTTCCAGGCCGCCAGCCAGCAGCGTGGCGCCTTCCTCCAGGCCGATCTTGATGTAGCCGGTGACCTTGTCGTAATGGGCCTGGGTGATCATCGAGCCGACCTGAGTCTTCGGGTCCTGGGGGTCGCCGACGATCAAGCGCTTGGCTCGCGCCGCGAACTCGGCGACAAATTGCGGGTAGACACTTTCCTGGATGAAGATCCGGCTGCCAGCGGTGCAGCGCTCGCCGTTGAGGGAGAAGATCGTGAACAGGGCTGCATCCAGGGCACGTTCCAGGTCGGCGTCTTCAAAAATCAGCACCGGCGACTTGCCTCCCAGTTCCATGGAGTACTTTTTCAGGCCAGCGCTCTGCATGATTTTCTTACCGGTGGCGGTGCCGCCGGTAAAGGAAATCGCCCGTACATCCGGGTGGCGCACCAGTGCATCACCGGCGGTGGCGCCGTAGCCCTGGATCACATTGAGCACGCCGTCGGGAATCCCGGCTTCCACCGCCAGGCGCCCCAGTTCATTGGCGGTCAGCGGCGACAGCTCCGACATCTTCAACACCGCCGTATTGCCCAGCGCCAGGCACGGCGCGGTCTTCCAGGTGGCGGTCATGAACGGCACGTTCCACGGCGATACCAGCCCGCACACGCCCACCGGCTGGTACAGGGTGTAGTTGAGCATCTGGTCATCCACCGGGTAGGTGTGGCCGTCCATGCGGGTGCAGACTTCAGCGAAGAAATCGAAGTTGTGCGAGGCACGCGGGATCAACACGTTCTTGGTCTGGTGGATTGGCAGGCCGGTGTCCAGGGTTTCCAGCTCGGCCAGGTGTGGCACGTTCTGTTCGATCAGCTCGCCCAGCTTGCGCATCAAGCGCGCGCGCTCTTTGGCCGGCGTATTGGCCCACTTGGGGAACGCGGCCTTCGCCGCCGCTACGGCTTGCGCGACTTCTTCGGCGCCGCCGCTGGCGACTTCGCCGATGGCCTCGCCGGTGGCCGGGTTGTAGTTGATGAAGACGTCTTTGCTCTCGACCTCACGGCCGTTGATCCAGTGTTTGATCATGTTGTTCAAGCCTCTTTGCGCGCGGAGAAAAACTCCGTTTCACTGACGATACGGTTGACCAGGCGGCCCACGCCTTCGACTTCCACCACTACCTCATCCCCCGGCACCACATCGGCCAGGCCCTCGGGCGTGCCGGTGGCGATCATGTCGCCCGGTTGCAGGGTCATGAAGCTGGACAGGTATTCGATGAGGTAGGGGATATCGAAAATCATGTCTTTCGTGCTGCCTTCCTGGCGCAGTTCGCCGTTGATCCAGGTACGCAGCTTCAGGTTGCCTGGGTCGGGCACATCGGCCACGTCGACAATCCATGGGCCGACCGGGGTGGTGGAGTCGCGGTTTTTCACGCGCAGGTTGGGGCGGTAGTAATTCTCGAGGTAGTCGCGGATCGCGTAGTCGTTGCACACCGTGTAACCGGCAAGGTAGTCCAGGGCGTCGGCGCGCTTGACGTTGCGCGCGGTCTTGCCGATCACCGCCACCAGCTCGCACTCGTAGTGCATGTAGGCGACGTTGTCCGGGCGCCAGGTGACTTGGCGGTGGCCGGTGTAGGTGCCCACCGATTTGATGAATGCCAGCGGTTCGGTCGGCGGCGTAAAGGCCAGTTCGGCGGCGTGGTCGGCGTAGTTCAAACCCAGGGCGAACATGTTGCCGGTGGCGGGTGGCAGCCATTGCACCTGGTCCTCGGCCAGCAACCGCCCATCCTCCAGGCGCACGCTGCAGTCGGCTTGCACCAATACGTTGTGGGTTGCACCTTCAAAGTGGATACGTGCGCGTTTCATGCCGATGCCTGCGCTGCAATGGTGTTGCTCAGGCGGCCAATGCCGGTGATATCGACCTCAACCTGGTCGCCTGGCTGCACATCCACGCGGCCTTGCGGGGTGCCGGTGATCAGTACATCGCCGGGGTACAGGGTCATGAACTCGCTGATCTCGGCGATCAATTGCGGGATGTCGCGTACCCAATCGGCGGTAGAGCTTTCCTGGCGCAGCTCGCCATTGACGAACAGCTTGAGGCTCAATTGATTGGGGTTGGCCACTTGATCCCGCGCCACCAACTGCGGGCCCAGGGCGCAAAACCCATCGCGGCATTTGGCTTTGACGGCGGGGCGGTAGTAGCTGTCTTCCGGCAGGCTGAATTCATTCACCACCACATACCCGGCCACATGCGCCATGGCGTTCTCCAGGCTGACACGGCTGGCGCGCTGGCCGATCACCACACCCAGCGCCGGGCCCGGCTGCAGGCGCTCGCCCGCAGGCTGCAGCACTACGCCGCCATGGGCATTGCGGGTGTTGGGGGTTTTGATAAACAGCACCGGCTTGGTCGGCGGCTGCTGGTAGGGCGGTTGTTGGAAGGCGGCGAGATGCTGGTCCAGCAGGCCCTGGTAGTTCAGCGCAACGCCGAACAGGGTGCCGCTGGCAACATCATGCAGGGTACGGCTCATGCGTTTCTCCTGGCGGTGACGACGGCTGCACAGGCCGTTCGTTAAGTTGTTAACGTTATAATTAATATGTTAACTACCGTCAAGCGTGGCACACTGCGCTGGCCTCACAACAACAAGAAGAGAGCCCCGTGAAGCCGATTCCCAACATCAACATCGGGCAGGTCTACGACCAGCGCTACAGCGACGCCGAGGTGCATTACGACAAGCTCGGCAACCTGGCGGGGTTTTTCGGGCGCAATATGGCGGTGCATCGCCATGACCGGTTTTTCCAGGTGCATTACGTCAAGAGTGGTGCAGTGCGGGTGTATCTGGATGACCGCCAGTACGTTGAATCGGGACCGATGTTTTTTCTCACGCCGCCCACGGTGGCCCATGCTTTTGTCACCGAAGCTGATGCCGACGGGCATGTGTTGACGGTGCGCCAGCAGCTGGTGTGGAGTTTGATCGACGCCGACCCCAGCCTTGCCTCTGGTGCGGCATGTGTGGCCTTGACTGGCGACGCTGAGGGGTTGGAACAACTCTTCGAGGCGCTGTGCAGTGAGATCAACGCCGAACGGGCAGGGCGCGCCGCCGCCCTCGACAGCCTGACGCGGTTGATCATGATCCGCCTGCTGCGCCTGTGCGCCCACGCCCAGCCGGCACGCCCGACAGCCCATGAAGACCTGCGCATCTTCCATCGTTTCAACGAGCTGATCGAAGCCCACTACCTGGAACATTGGCCGTTGGCGCGTTATGCCGAGGGCATTGGCGTGACCCAGGCGCGGCTCAATGAAGTGTGCCGACGCATTGCTGACCTGCCGTCCAAGCGCCTGATCCTTGAACGGCTGATGCAAGAGGCCAAGCGCCTGCTGTTGTTTACCGGCAGTTCCGCGAATGAAATCTGCTACCAGCTGGGGTTCAAGGACCCTGCGTATTTCAGCCGGTTTTTTTTGCGCTATGCACAGATGACACCGGGGGAGTACCGGCTGCGGCAGTCGGGGTTGCGCTGATATCCCAGGCGCCCCCCAGTGCGGTATACAAATTCACCTCGGCGACCAACTGCGCCAGCCGGTCCACAATCAGCGCCTGTTGCGCGCTGAACAGCGCACGCTGCGCATCGAGGAATGTCAGGTTGCTGTCCACGCCGCTGCGGTAACGGTGCTGGGCCAGGTCATAGTAGTTCTGGTTGGCGGCGACGAAATCCCGTTGCGCCGCCAGTTGGTCGTTGAAGGTCTGGCGTGCGGCGAGGCCGTCGGCAACTTCCTGGAAGGCGCCCTGGATGGATTTTTCGTACTGGGCCACCGTGATGTCCTTCTGCAGCCTGGCGTAATCGAGGCTGGCGCGCAGGCTGCCGGCGTTGAAGATCGGCAGGTTGATCTGCGGCTGAAAGGTCCAGCTACCCGAGCCGCCCTTGAACAGCCCCGACAGCTCCTTGCTGGTGCTGCCGGCGTTTGCCGTCAGGGTCACGGAAGGAAAGAACGCAGCACGGGCCGCACCGATATTGGCGTTGGCCGCCTGCAGTTGGTATTCGGCCTGGAGGATATCCGGGCGGCGTTGCAGCAGGTCCGAGGGCAAGCCGGCGGGCACGCGGGCGACCAGATCGTCGGCCAATGGGCGCGCAGGCAGGTGTTCATCCACCGGGCCACCCACCAGCAGCGTGAGGTTGTTGAGGTCCTGGGCCACCTGGCGTTCATAGCGGGCTACGCTGGCGCGGGTACTTTCCACTGCTGTGCGCGCTTGCACCACGTCCAGCGCCGAGGCTTTGCCTGCGCTTTTACTGCGGCTGGTCAATTGCCAGCTGTGGTCGTTGGCGACCAGGGTTTGCTCGGACAGGGCCAGCAGTTCCTGATCGGCGCGCCAGGTCAGGTAGGCATTGGCGACGTTGGCCACCAGGCTCAATTGCGTACTGCGCCGCGCTTGTTCGGTGCCCAGGTAAGTGAGCAGCGCCTGTTCGCTGAGGCTGCGCACGCGGCCGAACAGATCCAGTTCGTAAGCGCTCAGGCCCAAGGTGGCGGAGTAATTGGAGGTTATCGCTGACTTGCCGGTGCCGGTCACGCTCCCCGGCAGCTTCTGGCGCTTGCCGGCGCCTGTGGCAGAGATCGCCGGGAACAGATCCGCGCGCTGGATTCGGTACTGGGCCTGGAACGCTTGCACATTCAGGGCCGCCACTCGCAGGTCGCGATTGTTGACCAACGCATCATTAATCAGCTGTTGCAGCGCCGGGTCGCGGAACAGCTGCTGCCAGTCCGGGTTTTGCGCCTGGGTGCCGGCCTGTGCCAAGCGGTACACGCCGCCCTGGGGATACTGCGCAGGCGTCGGTGCCGCTGGCCGCTGGTACTCGGGGATCAGCGAGCAACCGCCGAGCATCCAGGCCATGCCGACGGTGCACAGTGCTCGTGTGTTCATCAGGCGCCCACCATCCATTTGGCCAGGCCATGCCGGCCGCTCACGCCCAGCTTGGCGGCGGCGCGCTTGAGGTAGGTCTCGATCGAGCTGTTTTTGACACTGAGTTTCTCCGCGATTTGCGGCACGGTACCGCCGGTCAGCAGGCCCAGGCACACCTCCTGTTCCCGCGCCGAAAGGGTGATGTCGCTCAAAGACAAGCGTTTGTAGAACTCACGCTGCAACTGCGATTGTTCCAACAGGGTATGGGCCGGCTCAGTCTCGGCGTGCGGCGACTGGCGCAGGCTCTGGGCGTGCCGTTCCATCAACGGCAACAGCGTGTCCGACAAGCACTTGAGAAACGACAACTCAGCCAGGGAGAACCCCTGCTGCGTCGGCGGGCGGTAGAACGAAATCACACAGCGTCGATTGCCCTGGCGCGATACCAGATTGCACTGGTGCGAAGTACCGCGCGGATGCGCGCTGTTGGCCTTGGCGTTCATCTGGATCAGCAGCGGGTCTTGCATGTGCAGCATCT
Source organism: Pseudomonas sp. GW821-FHT07B01 (assembly GCF_059419065.1). NCBI lineage: Bacteria > Pseudomonadati > Pseudomonadota > Gammaproteobacteria > Pseudomonadales > Pseudomonadaceae > Pseudomonas > Pseudomonas sp. GW821-FHT07B01. The sequence goes on from NZ_JBWKRA010000006.1 coordinate 186,577, forward strand.
GCCGCAACAGCGGGTGGTCGTTCAGCGCATGCAAGGTCTGGGGCACCGACAAATCCTTTTTCACCCCGGCGCTGCCCAGTAACTTGATGTCCAGCACGCGGTCACGCAGTTCATCCAGGGTCCATTCGCTGAGGTCCACCAGGTGAATCGGTACCCACTTGCCCACCAGTTGCAACATCGTGGCGGCGAAATGTTCGTCGCCGCTGTTTGAAATCAACTCGCCCATTTCGGCATAAAAATGCGGGCCGCAGGTGTCGCCAATACTTGGGGTCAGACTCATAGCCATCTCATCCTTGATGTCGAAAACCGTCAACGGTTGCCCAGGGCCTGTGCAGGGCACTCCGTACTGCTTGAACGTAACTCGGCGTTCGAGATTTTATTTAGCCATAGGGATTTGTCCTACGTATGTAGCGGAAACGAGGGACACAAGCTGCCATAAAAGCTGCGCCATTAATCCGACGTTTCTCGTGAATTAAGCCGGCTACGTACAGGTGTAAGTTATTTTTAGTTTTAGCTAAGTTATTGATGTAAATAATGAATTATTAAAATCAACGGGTTATCCAGAGGCTCGGCATGGATGAGCTGTAGCCAATCTCCTACAACGCTTTAATCGTTTCAGCCATGAACCTTCGATCAAGGCCTATCCATCCATTTGAATGTCCGGGTTTCGGGTGTCAGACACCCCTCGGCGGCCATGCTCCAATCCGGCAACTTCGGCGTAATGGGCCACCTCTGCGCGGCCAGTGCCTGACCCCCATGAGAAGGATCTTATGCAGCATTCCTCCAGCCAGCCGGCCCGCTTCCCCCTCACTGGCGCCCAACAAGACATTTGGCTCGACCAACAGCGCGTGGGCGATTCGCCGCTGTACAACATTGGCGGCTACCTGGATTTTGCCGGCACCGTCGAGCCCGAACGCATGCAGCATGCTGTCGCACTACTGGTGGCCCGTCACGATGCACTACGCACCCAACTGCACACCGACGCCAATGGCCTGCCTGGGCAAACATTCGCCCCGGAGCTGAAGGTGGAAATGGCGCTGCATGATTTCTCCGCGCTGCCCGACCCATCCGCGGCAAGCCAAACCTTGATGCAGGCGCAAATGGCTCGGCCCTACGCCCTGAGCGGCGAGCCACTGTGCCGTTTTTTCCTGGTCAAACTTCATGATGATCACTACCGCCTCGGTACCCAGGCTCATCACCTGATCCTCGACGGCTGGGGCTTCGGCCAGATGCTGCAATCCCTCGCGCAGCTCTACAGCGCCCTGGAGCAGGGGCGCGCCACCGAGCCACTGGCGCCTTCCTACATCGACTTTATCGACACCGACCAACGCTACCTGCAATCGGCCCGCTACGCCCGCGACCGTGATTATTGGCTGGGCAAATACCAGGTGCTGCCGGAGCCGCTGCTCACCCCCAGGCACAACACCAAGACGTCGAGCAACACCTGGGTGCAAGGCTTTCCGGTGCAGTTGCAGAGCCGCATGGAGCAGGTTGCCAACCACTACCAGGCGTCGGCCTTTCATGTGTTGCTGGCGGCGATGTATGTGTATTTCACCCGCACCAGCCAACGGCAGGAATGGGGAGTGGGCCTGCCGATTCTCAACCGCTCCAACGCGCGTTTTCGCGCCACTGTGGGCCTCTTCACCCAGGTCAGCGCGGTACGTTTTGCGTTCAACGAGGGCGTGTCTTTCGGTGCTCTGGTACGGGGCATCCGTGATCAGCTCAAGCAGGATTTTCGTCATCAGCGCTTCCCGTTGAGTGAGATGAACCGCGAGCTGGGCTTGCGCCGAACAGATCGCGGGCAACTCTTCGACGTGTCGGTATCGTTCGAGCAGGACGACCACGACCTGCGCTTCGGTCAGGTCCAGGCCCGCGCGATCAAAGTCTCCAATCACCATGAAGCGCTACCGCTCGCCATTCACTTGCGCAGCAACCGTTACCAGGACAATGCGTGGCTGCATTGCGTCTACAACGAGGCGTATTTCCAGGCGCACGATGTGCAGGCGTTGGCCCAGCGTTTCATCGGGCTGCTGGAGCAGGGGTTGGAGGACACTGCGCTGACCATCGGCGAGTTTTGCATGCTGCTGCCCGAGGAGCAGGCCCGACTGCTGCACTGGAACGCCACCGCGCAGGCCAACGCTACGCCGCAAACCCTGCACCAGCGCATTGAGGCCCAGGCCGCACGCACGCCCCACGCGATTGCGGCGGTGTATCAGGACCGCTCACTGAGCTACACCCAACTCAACCGCCAGGCTAATGCACTGGCCTATCAATTAGTGGCACTCGGCGTACAGCCCGATGACCGTGTCGCAATCCTGGCCCGGCGTGGCCTTGACACCCTGGCGGGGCTGTTGGCGATCCTCAAGTCCGGCGCCTGCTACGTGCCGCTGGACCCGGCCCATCCCGGCGAACGCCTGGAGTACCTGCTGCACGACAGCGCGCCCGCGGCCATCCTGACTCAGCGCGATTTACGCCAGCGTCTGCCCGTCTCGACGGTACCGGTGATCGCGCTGGAGCCTGGCAGCGCATCCATCGACAGTAACCCTCAGGTTGCCGTCACGCCGTCGAACCTGGCTTATGTGATTTACACCTCGGGTTCCACCGGGTTGCCCAAGGGTGTGATGGTCGAACATCACAGCGTGTCGAACCTGGTGGACTGGCATTGCCAAGCGTTCGACCTGCATGCGGGCAGCCACACTGCCAGCGTCGCCGGCTTCGGTTTTGATGCCATGGCCTGGGAAGTCTGGCCGGCGTTGTGCGTGGGTGCGACCTTGCACCTGCCACCGGCCCATGAAGGTGCGGAAGATATCGACGCGTTGCTCGGCTGGTGGCGGTCGCAACCATTGGATGTGTGTTTCCTGCCCACGCCTGTGGCCGAATATGCCTTCAGCCAGGGGCTGGGGCATCCCACCTTGCGCACCTTGCTGATCGGCGGCGACCGCCTGCGCACCTTCACCCAGGCGCAGACGTTTGCGGTGGTGAACAACTATGGCCCCACCGAAGCCACCGTTGTGGCGACCTCGGGGCGCGTTGAGGTGGGCCAGCCGTTGCATATCGGCGCGCCGGTCGCCGATGCCCGGGTCTACCTGCTGGACGCGCAGCAACGCCCGGTGCCGATTGGCGTGGCGGGGGAGTTGTATGTCGGCGGCAAGGGCGTGGCGCGGGGGTACCTGAACCGTGCCGAGTTGAGTGCCGAACGGTTTATCGACGACCCTTTCAGCGGCGGTCGCATGTACCGCACCGGCGACCTGGCGCGCTGGCTGCCAGACGGCAATCTTGACTACCTGGGGCGCAATGACGACCAGGTAAAAATCCGTGGCGTGCGCATCGAGCTGGGGGAAATCGAGTCGGCCCTGGCCAGCCATCCGGCGCTTCAGGATGCAGTGGTGCAGTTTCGCGACGGGCAATTATGGGCGTGGTTTGTGCCACGTCAGCCTGTGGAAATCGAAGTGCTGCGCACTCACCTGCAAGCCTCGCTGCCGGACTACATGCTGCCGGCGGCTTACGTGTGCCTCGACGCGTTGCCCCTCACCACCAACGGCAAGCTCGACCGCCGAGCCTTGCCGTCACCGACCCAGGAAGCCTTTATCACCCGCCGCTTCGAAACGCCCCAAGAGGGCGTGGAGACCACACTGGCGCAGATCTGGGCCGAGTTGCTGCACGTGCAGCCAGTGGGCCGCCATGACCATTTCTTCGAGCTTGGCGGGCATTCGCTGTTGGCGGTGCAACTGGTGCAGCGCATGCGCGAGGCCGGCCTGCGCGCCGATGTGCAAGTGCTGTTCGGCCAGCCCACCCTGGCGGCGCTGGCGGCGGCGTGCTTCGGTCACGAACAGGCGGTGCCGGCCAATCGAATCCCGGCCGGTTGCACCCATATCACCAAGGATTTGCTCGTTCTTGCCGAACTTGACCAAACCAGCCTTGACCGCATCGTCGCCAGCATCCCTGGCGGCGCCGCCAACGTGCAGGATATCTATCCGCTGGCGCCGTTGCAGGAAGGGTTGCTCTACCACCACCTCACCGACGCGCACGACCCGTACCAGCAACAGGCGCTGTTCAGCTTCGCGCGCCGCGAGCAGCTGGATGCCTTCGCCAGTGCCCTGCAACAGGTGATCGATCGCCACGATATTTTGCGCACCAGCCTGGTGTGGGATGCCCTGGAACAACCGATGCAGGTGGTGTGGCGCCAGGCGCAGCTGCGGGTTGAAGTGCTGCGCGAACCGGCGCAACCCCTGGACTTGCGCCACGCGCCGCTGATGGCCCTGGATTACGCCGAGGAGCCCCAGCACCAGCGCTGGGTTGCCAGGCTGCGCTTTCATCATCTGGTCAACGATGCCACGTCGACCACGCTGCTGGTGGACGAGATTCGTGCCCATCTGCTGGGTCAACAGGCGCAACTGCCTGTGCCCGTGCCTTATCGCAACATGGTCGCGCAGGCCCGCTCAACGGCTCGCCAGGCGGCGCACGAGGCGTTCTTTCGAGAGCGTCTGGCGGATGTCGATGAGCCGACCTTGGCGTTCGGCCTACAGAAGCGTCAGGCCCTGCGTGCCGAGACCGAAGAGGCGCAGCGCTCGCTCAGCGACGCGCTCAATCTGCGCCTGCGCAGCCAGGCCCGAGCCCTGGGGGTGAGTGCCGCGAGCCTTTTCCACTTGGCCTGGGCTCAGGTGCTCAGCCGTGTCGCCGGCCGCGAAGATGTGGTGTTCGGTACCGTGCTGCTCGGCCGCTTGCAAGCCGGCGAGGGGGCCGAGCGGGCCTTGGGCATGTTTATCAACACCTTGCCGCTGCGCCTGCGCCTGGCCGGGAAAAACGTGGCGGATGCGCTGCACGACACTCACGCGCAACTGAGCGCTTTGCTCGCCCATGAACAGGCGTCCCTGGCGTTGGCCCAGCGTCGCAGCGGCGTGCCGGAACTGTTCAACAGTTTGCTCAACTATCGTCACACCTCGGCGGACCCTGGGCTGAACCTTGTGCCGGGCATTGCCTTGCTTAGCAGTGAAGACATCCTCAGTTACCCGTTGATGCTCACGGTGGACGACACGGCCAGCGGCTTCCGGGTCAAGGTCATGGCCCCGGACACAGTGGGCGCTGAACCTGTCTTGAGCTACTTCGACACCGCGCTGAACGGCCTGCTGGACGCATTGGAAAACACGCCGGATATGCCGCTGCGTAGTGTGCAGGTGCTGCCCGCGAGCCAATTGCACACTCTATTGGTGGACTTCAACGCAACCTCCACCGACTACCCACAAACGCTGACCGTGCAAGCGCTGTTTGAAGCCCACGCGCGGCGAACCCCCGATGCCATCGCGGTGCAGGCGGGTCAGCACGCATTGACCTACCGCCAACTCAACGAACGTGCCAACCAATTGGCCTTTCACTTGCGTGAGCACGGCGTACAGCCGGACTCGCGGGTGGCGTTGTGCGTGGAACGTGGGTTGGACTTGGTGGTGGGCTTATTGGGAATTCTCAAGGCGGGCGGTGCCTATGTGCCGCTCGACCCAGGTTACCCACGCGAGCGCCTGGCCTACATGCTCACAGACAGCCAGCCAGTGGCACTGTTGGTACAAGCTGCCACTCGCGAAGGGGTGGGCGATGTCTCGATCCCGCTGATCGACTTCGACCACTGCACTTGGAATCAGGCGCCGATCGACAATCCAAGCGTGCCAGGCTTGAGCGTCGCCAATCTCGCCTACGTGATGTACACCTCGGGCTCCACCGGCACGCCCAAGGGTGTGATGATCGAGCACCGTGGCCTGGGCAACCTGTTGCATTGGGGCTCGCAACTGTGCCCGAACGCCGAAGGCGGCGCCTTGTTGCAGCGCGCGCCGTTCAGCTTCGATGGTTCTGTGTGGGAGCTGTTCTGGCCGTTGAGCAACGGCATGCGCCTGGTGTTGGCGCGGCCCGATGGGCACCGTGAACCGGCGTACCTGGCCCAGGTGATTTGTGAGCAGCAGATCAGGGTGATCCAGTTCGTGCCCGCCATGTTGCAGCAGTTTCTGGACCTGGACGAATCGGCCCTGTGCACCAGCCTCACCGATATAGTGTGCGGCGGCGGCGAACTCACCGCCGCCTTGGCCCGTGGCGTGCAGGCGCGCTTGCCCACGGTGCGCTTGCATAACGTGTACGGCCCCACCGAAGCCACGGTGGACAGCTGCGCCTGGACCCTCGAACCCGGCGCGCCGGTGCCCGCCTTGCAACTACCGATTGGCCGCGCCATCAACAACACCCGCCTGTATGTCCTGGACGCTCATGATGCGCCGGTGCCCATGGGTATCAGCGGCCAACTGCACATCGGCGGCGTCGGCGTTGCCCGTGGTTACCTGGGCTTGGAACAGCTGACCGCCGAACGTTTCATCGACAGCCCCTTCGTGCCCGGCGACCGCCTGTATCGCACCGGCGACCTGGTGCGCTACCTGCCTGACGGCAATCTTGAATTCCTTGGGCGTAACGACTTCCAAGTCAAGCTGCGCGGTGTGCGCCTGGAGCTGGGAGAGATCGAAGCACACCTGGCCGCCCACCCGGCGCTGCACGAGGTGGCGGTATTGATTCGCGATGAGCGCCTGGTGGCCTACTTTACCCTGCGCGGCCAGGCGCCGAGCCTGCAAGCCTTGCGTGACCATGTGCTGGAGCACCTGCCGGAATACATGGTGCCGGCCGCCTTCGTGCAACTCGACGCACTGCCCCTCAACCCCGCCGGCAAACTCGACCGCAAGGCCCTGCCGGCGCCAGGGCTGGAGGCCGTGCTTAGCCGAGCCTACGAAGCGCCAGTGGGCGAGGTGGAAACCCTGATGGCCGGGATCTGGGCTGACGTATTGAAACTCGAACGGGTAGGGCGCCATGACCACTTCTTTGAACTGGGCGGGCACTCCCTGTTGGCAGTGAACCTGGTAGCCCGCCTGCGCAAGGCCGGGCTGGACGTGGACGCACGCACCTTGTTCAGCCAGCCCACGCTGGCACAACTGGCCGCGAAAACGGCGGCGCAGGCCCCGCGCGTGGAAGCTCCCCAAACCGCCATCCCCCAACTCAACCGCCGTCGACGGATTTAGCTCAGGCACTGCGATCCAATGTGGGGAGCTGGCTTGCCTGCGATGGCCATAGGTATCTACACAATTCAGAGCCGACGCTGGACCTGTGGCGAGGGAGCTTGCTCCCGTGACGGCCTGACGGCCGGCGCCTATCTCCCTGGCGCCCAGGATCCAAATGTGGGAGCTGGCTTGCCTGCGAAGACGGACTGTCAGTCAACACAGTTGGACTGTGTACATATCCATTCCTGCGGTAACGGCTGCCTAGGGTTCCGCCCAACGGCGGCTCACTTTTGAAAAGCGCGAAAGTAAGCAAAACGCTTTTGCCCCACCACTCGGCACCTCGCTCAGGCTCGGTGTGCCCGTAATCCGCAGTGATTTGGGGGGCCGCCGCCACGCGCCATCCATGGCGCGGGGCGGCTAAACCGGCATCCCTGCCGGTTTACCCCCCAAATCCCTGTCCAATTCCGGCCAGCGTGGTTTAACGGGGCGCCTGAGATCAAAAGCAGATCAAGAACGGCTCGCTTCGCATCGTGGTTACCGTCCGCTGTTACAGCCCACAAAGTTGTGTAGATACCTATGCTGCGATGGTATCGACTCGGTTCGCCTGAACTACCAAGGTATTTGCATCAATACCACTGTAGGAGCGAGCTTGCTCGCGAGAAACCTCAACGATAACGCGCGCCTCCTGAATAAATGCGGCGTCTGTGAGTTTTTCGCGAGCAAGCTCGCTCCTACAGAGAGCGATCTACCGTCGTCTTGGCAATCTCCAACAAATGCCACACCGCCAGCATCTTCGCCCGCCCTGGGCTAGCCAACAGCTCGCCGCAATCGAGCGCCGTTGCCGGAGCGCTGTCGAGCAAGCTGGCGGTGTAGAGCAAGGCATTTTCAAAACTCAGATCGTCGTTGACGTTGTGGAAACCCTGGCTGGGCAGGTAATGGTCGATGGCGCGTTTGAACGCGGTACGGTCTTTTGCAGGATCGAGGGGGGATCGGGTACGACTTTATTCATGGTGTAGCTCCGCGCTGGATTAGGGGAAGACACCCGTCGCGACTAAACCAGGGACACGGCTTGCTGGCCTTTTAAAGTTGTTTAAAGGCGCTAACTCGGCGGACCGTTTGTCGGATTTATTACCGTATTTTTGAAGTTTCACGCCGCTTCCTACATAGAACTCGCCAGAGAACGGTTGTTGAATTCCGAAGTTGGTAACTTCTAAGATGTTATTTTGTGAAGGAATAATTCGGTGTGTGAAAGTTGATTCATTGCCTCTTCTTTCTGACAATTATTCGTTTTCTGAATTTAATGAGTGAAATTTCCTAATCAGATGTAACTGAGTTCCTACAAGGAAAAATTATTTTCGTTGCAAGTTTCTTCTTGTCTACTAAATTGTGAGTGTCACTGCGGTTTAGTGGCGATACACGACAATATGAGGAACTTGAAAATGAAAAAAACAGAGTATGGCGAAGTTATCTATGATTTCGACAATGACTATGGATTTAACCCGTATGCTGGCAATGCTGGCGCTTCAGGAAGTCAGGGGGGGTGTGGCGGAAGTGGAGGGTGTGGAGGTGGCGGTGGATGTAATGGAGGAAGTGGTGGCTCCGGTGGATGTGGTCACAACTCGATAGAAGAACAAGCACTTGCCAAAGAATAGGTTTATTTACCCACTTGACGGGGTTTCTTAGGCAGCGCCTGAAACCCCTACAGGGGATCACATAATGAATATAGCCATTCCTAACTATCAGATACTCAATTTTGAAACGGAAAGTTTAGTAATATCCGATGCCGGTATCTCTAAGGTGCATTCACAACCGATCTTGAAGGCGTTGCGACAGATACAAATGTCTCGTGCGCTGACGAAGGATGAGTTGGATGAAATACTCGCTGATAATGGCTTGAATGCAGCCAGTGCATATGAGTTTCTGGAGAAAATAATACCGTTTGCGGCGGCTAAGGAGCTTTATTTTGAAAAGACTATAGTTGTGCATTCGTGGGAAGGGAATGCCGGGATCGAAGACTTATTTAGACAAGAGTTATCGGGTGTCGTAGAGTTTAAAGATTTTTCAAGTGATATAGTAAGTTCTGTTGCGGGGTTTAGATGTTTTATTGTGTTGTTATGCCATTCTTATGATTATGAGGGCCTGAAAGAAATACATTTTGACTTGGCAAAAATATCACCAGCTAGCGCTATTAGCGTTTGTTGGCCGATGGGCGGTTTTTTTTGCATCGGGCAACCTTATATCTCGGAGGTCGGAAATCCTTGTCATTTTTGTACCATTGATAGACTTATTCATAATGAGTCAGTCAAACGGGTGAAAAACAACTGGGCATCGGCATTGGCGTTTTGTAAAAATGAACATGTCAATGTGCCCTTTAAGAAGTTAAGTTTGTATCAAGAGTTGGTGGTTGTTGGTGCAATTATTAGAAATGTGAAGTTTTTTACTGAGAGCGGTGTATTGCGCAAGTATCATGATGATGTGTTGTGCTCCTCGTATGTGCAATTAAGTGACGGCAGAATATTTCAAGAGTCCAGTTCCCACTGGTATATGTGCGATTGCCTGGAGGTAAGGAAGTGAAAAATATTCCGCATGACTATTATTTTAGATTTATAGACCCTGCCGTCTATGAGGCAGTGCTTGATTTTCATAGTAAAGGTAACTTCACATTTCATCCGGCGTTTCAACATTGCACTGGCCTCCATACACTGGACGAAGAACATCTGAGCCAGTTAACCGGAAATGAGCTCGTACTCTATCCTGATATGGGGCTAACGGTCAGCCTTGGATTGTCCGAGGGAGATAGGGCTGAATGCTTATACAGAAATGAATCATGCGAGAAGTTTTTGTCAGCGTCTCTGAACTTTGAAGTGCTTGAAAAGCTGGTGTCACCTCTTGTCTCTAGGAGTGTCGGAGCACACAAACGTGGGTATCCGAGTGCAGGAGCACTTTACCCTGTTGAGATCTTTATTTGTTCACTCGCTGAGAGTAATGCAGACTGGCCCATTAAAGAGCGCGTTTTGCACTTGCTTCCTAGTTCTAGGAGATTTGAAGTAATGCAGGTGGATGTCGATTTTGAATATGTGAAGGCGGCTATAATGGGTTCGTCTGGAGAACAGCTGGGTTTTCCGAGTTTGGCTATTATTTATTCAGTCTATATGCCTAAAAATATTTTCAAATATAGATATCGTGGTTATCGCATGGCGCTTATGGAAGTTGGTTCTATTTATATGCTTGTGGAGATTCAAGCAAAAAAATTAGGACTTGCCTGCCGCCCGTGGTCTGCTTATACGGACTCCATGGTATGTAAGTTGCTAGGGGTTAACCCCGCTCTGTTTTTTCCTGTATGTGTTCACTTAATAGGTAGGCAGCATGAAACTTGTTAATGCGATGCAGAAGCCGGATCTTCCTGGAGCATTATTATTTCAACCTGCCGGACTGCTTTATTTGCCAAATTCTGTAGAGGTGTCAGACGCTCTTTCAGTTAACGGGTCAGGGGTGGGCGGGGGCGCACGCTCTATCAAAACTGCCTTGGGAGAGTATTTTGAAAGGCGTCATTTTTATAGAGAGGTTTTGTCGATAAAGTGCGGCTTTCTTAGTGACTCGTTGACGAGAGCTGAAGTTGATGGTTTTGCCAGCGCTCTTACACAGACGGCTTCAAGGCTGATATCAATTGAAGAGGTTAAAAAACATCACTTCTCACTGACACAAGTTATGAGAGCTTCTGATTTTTCTGAGTGCTTAATTCCCACTGTATGTATTTCTCTTTCTGCGCACGGCCTCGAAAAGGATAATTTTTTATATCCGCTGAGAGACACCTGTGGGTGCAGCTTTTACTGGAACGTGGATGTCGCGTTTTTAGGAGCTGTAAAAGAGTATCTTGAACGACAATTTCTACTGAGGTTTTGGCTGACTAAGCAATGCCAAGCACTGTTCTCTCTCGGTAAAGTTGAGTGTCTGTTACGAGGGAGGAATGTTAAATATTTATATGATGCGCTAATATTTTCCGGTGAGGTTTCCATTTTTGATATTTCTGACAATCGTTTTCCTGGGGTTTGTTTGTTGGCGGTTTATGGCCAAAACGATGGTGATCGACATGTGAAGTATTGTGCGGGTATGTCCTATTCAGGTGACGTCGGCGAAGCGTTGGAAAAAGCGCTGCTTGAACTGTGGCAAACTTATCGTTTTATGGATTTGTTTAAATCGATCGGGTCTGATGAGCGAAAAGTGGAGGATGACTATCTTCGCTATTTTATGACCTGTAATGAGTATGGTACCTATCGTGAAATAACTGATTATGTGGTTGCTGATGGTGACGATAGGGAGACTTCTTTGGAGTTTTCATTGGAGGTTTTTCTGACGGTGCTTAACGGGTTGGGTGTGTCGGGTTATTTTTATTCTCGGCGCGCCAGGATTAATGGGGTTAATTGCGTCTTTGCAAAGTATGTTTCACCTGATCTGTTTCTTCATATGAATAATTCAAAAAACATAAATCTGAGAAATAGTTACTCAAAAAGCTTTGAGTCTTTAATGTTTTCGTCTCGTCTGAACAAAATGGTGCCGTTTCCGTGAGGTGAGCTATGCATATCTACCCATTATCTAAGCCGTTCTCGCTGGCAAAGCTTTTTATCAAGGAACAATTGAAAGAGCCGGTCGCCCTGTTGTGGATCGTAATATCCCCAGTGGTAACCTTCTACTTGATTACTTACGCTGGATACACTGGCGGAGAATCTTTACGTGACTACGCATCTGCCACTTCATGGTTTTACGCTTTCATTTCTTCAAGCGTGGCACTTTTTGGTTTGGCGTTTTATATAGTAGGGCGAAGAGAAAGTGGTTTTTTGCGCTCCTTTGTGTATACAAAGCGTACTAAGGTCACCTTTCTTGCTGGGCAGTTTTTAGCGTACTCATTTATGTCGCTGATTTATTGTTCGGTATTTTATGTGCTGACGCGGGGCTATTTTGGTTTGATGGCCTTGGAAGAGTGGTTGGTTATTGTTGGTCGTTTCTATATGTGTTTTTTGCTTTTCTCTACTCCATCCTTATTGTTGACGCTGGTGCCCATAGGCTTTCAAAATACTAATACTCTTTTTTCCATATTATCAGTCTCTATGTTGGCGCTGGGTATCGGTAGCCTTAGCACCTCGTATTCCCTATTTAACGTAATCGATCTTTTTAATCCGATGGGGTGGGCCAATCGCCTGATGTTGGTGGGGGTGACCGGGTCCGCTACATTGGTAGCGTCGATTTTAGGAATGATCATTGTCACAGGGTGGTTTGTGTTCCGATTTTTACTCATCAACCCCGTTTGGAGTCGGTACTGATGAAACGGCTAATCGTGGATGCACTGGACGTTAGGTACGGTCAGCATATTTTATTCAAGAGTGCCTCATTGGAAGTCGAGGCCGGCACAATGATAGGTTTATTGGGGCCTAATGGTTCCGGAAAAACTACGTTTTTTGACGTGATCTGTGGCCTGAAAAAATTGAATGGCGGTGAAGTGCAACATTCATTTTCCAAGCTACTTTACCTGTCACAGATCATCGCAACGCCTCCCGTATTTCGAATGTTCGATGTTTTTAACATGATGATGCTTTTTTGCTCCGATACGCGCGTAACCCAGCGGCACGCCTTGGAAAAAATTGAAAAGTGGAGCCCTGGTATTGCTGAACGCTATTGCGAAATCTGGAAGAAGAAATCATCCCTTTGTAGCTATGGCGAAAAGCGTTGGTTTTTCACCTTGTCGTTATTGTCGGTTAACGCAGACCTTGTGATTTTGGATGAGCCCACAGCGGGGGTTGACCCGGAATTTCGGTACCACATTTGGCGGTGTCTGGAGGGCGCGGCGGCAGAGGGTGTGGCGATACTCGTGTCGTCGCATAACATTGACGAGATCGTCACTCACTGCGATGACTTTTACATGCTATGCCAACAACGCTTTAATCGGTTTTCCAATGCCGAGGGCTTTTTGAGCAGGTATGGCGGCAGTACTTTGGATGAGGCATTTATTCACGCTGCGAGCCTGCCCAGAACTTGAGATGTTGGTAGCTGTGTCTGAATGCTTGCGAGATGGGAACGGGTTTCTCCGCGATAGTGGTCCTCGATGGAGCTATCACCATAGCGAGCAAGCCCGACGCTTGTCAGTTGAGAGTGACCCGGTAACTGTGGCGAGGGAGCTTGCTCCCGTGACGGCCTGACAGCCGACATTGATCCAACTGATGCCCTGCGAACCCATGTGGGAGCTGGCTTGCCTGCGATGGCATCGACCCGGTTCGCCTGAGCTATCAAGGTATTTGCATCAATACCACTGTAGGAGCGAGCTTGCTCGCGAAAAACCTCAACGATAACGCGTGCCTCCTGAATAAACGCGGCGCCTGTGAGTTTTTCGCGAGCAAGCTCGCTCCTACAGAATACGAGCAAGCCCGCTTTTACATTTTAAGTTGTTGGCTTCAAAGGCTTCACGCACTCAATAGAACGATCTACCGTCGTCTTGGCAATCTCCAACAAATGCCACACCGCCAGAATCTTCGCCCGCCCTGGGTTATCCAGCAGCTCGCCGCAATCGAGCGCCGTTGCCGATGCGCTGTCGAGCAAGCTGGCGGTGTAGAGCAAGGCATCTTCAAAACTCAGATTGTCGTTGACGTTGTGGAAACCCTGGCTGGGCAGGTAATGGTCGATGGCGCGGTTAAAGGCGGCACGGTCTTTTGCAGGATCGAGGGGGGGATCGGGTAGGACTTTATTCATGGTGTAGCTCCGCGTTGGATTAGGAGACGACACCCGTCGCGACTAAACGAGGGTGGCGGCTGTACGCAGGTTAGTCGACCGGCCCAACACGAAACATCCGGCGCACCCGAAGGTGCCCTACGCACAGCCACCATAAAACTCATGGAGACCATGCCGTGTTGGAAGATACGAGCGACTAAACCCGATCACTGATGAGCAGTGATTGACCGCAGACTAGCCACCGATTCCAACCGGCACAAGGCGGCGGAGATTGTCTCGGAAACGTCCTGCAATTTAAAGGGACACGGCTTGCTGGCCCTTTACAAACCATGACAAAAGGCCAGCAAGCACAGTGCCTCAGCGTATCCCCGGAACAAACGCCACACTCCCTCCCTCACGCGCCTTGAACAACCGCTCCCCATTATCCGGTTGCGTCGTCACCACTTGACGGTCCACCCCCAGGAACGCCAACGGCGCGGGCTCGTCCTTGGAATACTGCGCGACGATTATCGTGCGTTGCGGATCAAACCCCTGGCCGCTGGTTTTCTCCAGCCAGGCCATGAATGCGGCGCTGTCGCCCTGGCGCGGGAAGTCCTGGCTTTCGCTGACGTAGTAGAAAGGTTTGCCGTGGTTTTGCAGGTACATGGGCAGTTTGTTGTCGACCTCCACCAGCACCAGTTGCCATTGGTTCCAGGGCGCGCTTTTTTCTGCCTGGGTTTGCAGGTCGGCGGCGAAGCGGGTAACGCCGCCGTTGCCGTTGGTCCAGGGGTAGATCACGCCCAGCACCAGCAAGAGCAGGCCTGCGCTGAGGCCAAAGCCTGTTTGCCAGCGCGGCCAGCTCGAAGGTTTTTTGTGCAGGCGTTCACTCAGCCACCAGGCGCCGAGCAGTTGGGCAAAGGGCACCAGCGGCAACACGTAGTAGCTGCGGCGGCTGCCGCTGGCGGTGAAGAATACAAACAACAGGCCCAGGCCCCACACTAGCCAGCGTACGTTGGGCGGCACCTTGCGCCAGCTGCGCACGGCCAGCCACAGGCCAAGTAACCAGCAGGGTGCCCAGGGCAGGGTGTAGGCCGGCAGGTAGATCAGGTAGGTGTAGATCGGCCCCATATGGTCGAAGGGGTCGAAGAAGCGCACCACGTTTTCCCGGAACACCAACTCCAGGCCGCTCTCGCCGTAAGTGGGGGCGCCGTAGCGGTGGGACAGTACAAAGGGAATCGCGTACACGATGCCTGCGATGAGCAGGGCCAGCACCAAGCGCAGGTTGAGGTGGCGTTTGTAGCGGTGTTCGCTGAGCAAGTGTGGCAACAGCACCAGGCCCGGCAGCACCACACCGATCAAACCCTTGAACAGTGAGGTGGCGGCCAGCAACAGGAAAAACACCGTGTAGCGCCCCAGCCGCGTGTCATCCGGCCCACGCCAATACCACCACACCGCTGCCAGCACGCCGCACACGGTGAGGACATCGGCGGTGGCCACGCGGGCCCAGAACAGGAAGTAGAAGGTGGTGGCGAGCATCCACCCGGCAATCAGCCCGGTGCCTTTGCGAAACAGGCGTTCACCGATCAGGTACACCAGCCAAATGCTCAACCACGCGGCAATCACCGATGACAGGCGCAGCGACCACGGGCCGAGGCCGCCGAGCAGATGGGCAAACCCGGTGATCAGCCAGTAGGAGGGCAGGGGTTTGTCGTAATACGGCGTGCCTTTGAGGTATGGGTCGAAATAGTCACCGCTTTGCAGCATCTGCAAGGCGATATTCGCCCAGCGCGTTTCCGGCCCCCACAGGTCGCGGCTGCCCAGGCCCAGCAAGAGCAGCAAGGCCGAGGTACCCAGCAGTAACACCAGAGCGCCGCGTTCGGTTTTCCAGAAACTCATGGGATGTTCCCCGTGGCAGGCGCTGCATTCAAGGTTGTTGGGAGTAAATCGTCAGTACCAGGTTGCCCTTGCGATAGCGTTTGCCGCCGGGCGGCAACTGCCCTTCTTCACGGTGTTCGCTGGTGCTCTTGACCTGCATCAGCACGCCGACCGACCCGTGTTGGCGGGCCTCGGCCAACCAGGCCTGGACACTGTCCGGCGTGACCTTGCGCTGTGCCGCGTCTTGGTAGTTCAAGCCATAGCGCAGCTCGCCCTGGGTGTTATAAAACGCCACATCGGGCCGGCGCAGGCGCCAGGTCAAGGCCGATGCCAGGCCCAGGTCATTGCTCAGCAAAGCACGGGTAGGTTGCAGTTCGTCCAGATGTTCCAGCACGAACTGGTCGGGCATTTCGTTATCTTCGATCAGGGCCGGCATGCCCGCCGGTAGCAATGCCACCAGCAAACCAATGCCCAGGGCAGGCATCGCCCACAACGTCAGCGGGCGCACCGCTTGCAACAGGTTGGCGAGGATCCAGCCCAGCAGCACGATAAACGTCAGGGACAGGTTGAACATCTCCGCATGGCTATTGCTGTACAGCGGGCGGGTGATTTGCAGGTAGATCAGCGCCACCATGGCCGTCATGCCAAGCACGAAATTGAGCGCGCCGTTGATGACTAGCGTGCGCGCCTTGCCTTGCTTGATCAGGTCGATCAAACCGTGGCCCATCAACAAGGCCAGGGGCAACAGGCACGGCATGATGTAGGTCGGCAATTTACCTTTGCTCAGGCTGAAAAAGCCCAGGGGCAGCAGCAGCCACAGCGCGAGAAAGGCAATCGCCGGCTGGCGCTTTTCCTGCCAGGTTTTTAGCAGGGTGCCGGGTAGCAAGGCGGCCCACGGCAGGCACGCCACCACCATGATCGGCAGGAAGAACCACAGCGGCCGCGCATGCTGTGCGTTGTCGGCGGCAAAGCGGCGGATATGCTCATGCCAGAAAAAGAAATGCCAGTAATCTGGTTCGCGCAGGTGGATCGCCAGGGCCCATGGCAGGCATACCAGCACGGCAACCAGCACCGCCAGCGGCCCGTAGCGCATCAACTCACCGACGCGACGCTGCCAGACCAGGTAGGGCACGGCGATCAACACCGGCAACAGCCAGGCCAGGAACCCCTTGGTCATGAATCCCATGGCGCAGGCCACGCCCAACACCGCCCAGGCACCCAGGCGTTCCCGTGGCGTGCGGCAGTCCAGGGCAAACCACAACGCCACCAGGCTCAGGTTCACCCACAGGGTGAATTGCGGGTCGAGATTGGCATACCCGGCTTGCCCGGCCACCAGGCCAAAACTCAGATAGAGCAGGGCGCAGGCAAAGCTCTTGCGCGGCTCGTTCCACACGCGACGGGCGAGCAGGTAAGCCAGCACCACGCTCAGACCCGTGCTCAGCACTGAGGCGATACGCACGCCGAACAGGTTTTCACCGAACGCCGCCTGGCCGAGGGCGATCAGCCAATAGCCGGCGGCGGGCTTCTCGAAATAACGCACGCCCATGAAGTGCGGCGCCACCCAGTTACCGCTCATCAGCATTTCCTGGCTGACCTGGGCGTAGCGAGTTTCGTCCGGCGTCCATAAACCGTGAAAGCCCAGGGGCAACAGGAAGAACACGGCAACGCCCAGCAATAGCCAGGACAATGGGTTTATGCGGGGCATGCGCACATCGCTCCATAACGTTCAAGTGCGGGCAATGGCGGTATTAACTTAATAGGGCGAAGCATCGTAAGGGTCACTAAGTTGTGGTAGAGGAACATAACTAACAGGCGCGGCTAAACATGCCAGAGTGGTGCTGTCGTTTTGCTGAACGCCCCACGGCTTAATATGTAAACAAGTGTAATTAAAGTTGTTTAAGTGCGGCGGTCCACTCTTCGCTGTTCATGGTGCCCATGGCCTTGAAGGTACCGTTGGGCAGCACCTTGACGAACAGTGCGCTGCCGTACTCTGCAGCGGCTGCGTGAGGGAAGCCCAGGCTGGTCTGGAAGTCGCTCATGCAGGCGCTGTGGGTGATCAGCATCAGGTTGCGTCCCGGCTGTTTGTGGCCGAGGATTTCACCGTCCATGGCGTCGCCGCAGATGGCCAGCGGGCCGGGGGACAGTTCGGTCTTGCCGAACATGAACAGTGACGTCTGGGCGGTTCGCGTGGTGGGGCTACTGAGCACGTCGGTCAGAGACATGCCCAATGAATCAAAGGCTTTGCCCAGTTCAACGGCGCGTTCAGTGCCGTTGATGGTCAGGCCATCGGCAGGGCCGAAGCAGGGGTTGGCCGAGCGGTCGCAGCGCTCCTCATGGCGCACCAGCACCACCAGCTCACCCTCACGCCAACTGGCGAGCACCCCAGAGGTCACCAGGCGATTGCCCACGCCCAGGTCCAGGGGCGAGCTGGGCCAGAATAAAAAGCCCGTCAACAACAAGGCGGTAACGCTGATGCCAAGCAGGTGCAGGCGGTATTTTCTCAGGCGTTTTAACCTTGACCTTTTGGGTTGGGGGTTGGCCAGGATCATGTCTGCCACGCGGTTCATCCTCGGCACTGTTTATTGTGTTTATAAAAAGGCTGCACGACTGGGTAGTTGCCCTTGGTGAGGCAGGAGACTGTCACAGCACCGCTGTCTTTTTGCTGAACACTTGCATGTTAGGAGGGTCACTTGGATTAACTAATAAGTTGTGAGTCACCACGAGTTGGCGGGCACTTTAAAGTTCGGTGGATGGGCAGACGGTGAAATCCATGTGAAAAATTTGCGTGGGCAGGAGCGTCAGCCGTTATTCTCGTTGCTGGTCCTTCAGATGAGCGTTCTTATGTTGCAGGTGCAAGGTGTTGTTAAAAACTACGCGACCCCGCAAGGCCCGCTGACCGTCCTGGCCGGCGTCGACCTGCACCTGGGTGAACGCAGCAGCCTGGCGCTGATGGGCGAATCGGGCAGTGGCAAAAGCACCTTGCTGCACCTGGTGGCCGGGCTGGACCGAGTGGACGCCGGCAGCATCCGCATCGGCGAGCAGCGCCTCGACCAACTCAACGAAGGGCAACTGGCCCATTGGCGCCGCACGCAAATCGGTCTGGTCTTCCAGCAGTTCAACCTCATCGGCAGCTTGCGCGTGGAAGACAACCTGGCGTTCCAGGCGCGGCTGGCGGGGCGTTTCGACCCGCACTGGCAAGCGCAATTGGTGGAGCGCCTGGGACTGGGCGACTTGCTCCGGCGTTACCCCGAGCAACTCTCCGGTGGCCAGCAGCAACGGGTTGCCGTCGGGCGGGCGCTGGCCTCGCGACCGGGTTTGTTGCTGGCTGACGAACCCACCGGCAACCTCGACGAAGCCACCAGCGATGAAGTGCTGCAACTGCTGTTGGACCTGCTGCGGGACAGCCCGACCAGCCTGTTGATGGTCACCCACAGCCCGCGCCTGGCGGCACGGCTTGACCGGCAAGTGGTGCTGCACCGTGGGCGTGTCGTGCCGATGGACGCTCGCTGAGATGGCGCTGTTTTACTGGACGCTGCGCGCGTTGCTGAGCCACTGGCGGCGTCATCCGGTGCAATTTTTCAGCGTGCTCACCGGCCTGTGGCTGGCCACCGCGCTACTGACCGGTGTGCAGGCCCTCAACAGCCAGGCGCGGGACAGCTACGCACGTGCCAGCCAATTGATCGGTGGCGAACCCCAAGCCAGCCTGGTTGCGCCGGACGCCGCCAGTTTCCCCCAAGCACTGTTTGCCGAGCTGCGCCGCGCCGGCTGGCCGGTATCCCCGGTGGTGCAGGGGCGGGTGGTGCTGCAGGGGCGTGACCAACAGCGTCTGCAATTGATGGGCATCGACCCGGTGTCGTTGCCCGGCAGCGGCAGCGTGGCGGGGCAACGCTTGAGCCAGGCGCAAATGCTGGCGTTCTTCGAGCCGCCGGGGCGTACCTGGGTCGCTGCGCAAACTTTGCAGGCGCTGGGGTTGCATGAGGGCGAGCAGCCGCTGACTTCTACTGGGCAACGCCTGCCACCGTTGCAGGTGCAAGCGGATATGGCGCCCGGCCTGCTGCTGACGGATATCGGTTTTGCCCAACCCTTGCTCAACATGCCCGGGCGCCTGTCGCGCTTACTGTTGGACAACACTTTCGCCGCCCGCCACCCCACGCCACCCGCCGCGTTGCAACTCAAGCAGGGCGAGGACAGCAACCTGTCACGCCTCACCGAAAGCTTTCACCTGAACCTGGATGCGGTGGGTTTTTTATCCTTTGTGGTGGGGCTGTTTATCGTGCATGCGGCCATCGGTCTGGCCCTGGAACAGCGCCGCGGCCTGCTGCGAACCTTGCGCGCCTGTGGGGTCAGCGCACGCATGTTGATCCTGAGCCTGGGCGTCGAATTGGGCGCTTTGGCGGTGTTGAGCGGTGTGCTCGGTATCGCCAGCGGTTACCTGCTGGCCAGTCTGTTGCTGCCGGATGTCGCCGCCAGTTTGCGCGGCTTGTACGGCGCCGAAGTCGCCGGCCAATTGAACTTGAGCCCCTGGTGGTGGCTGGCCGGCCTGGGTGTGAGCCTGCTCGGCGCGTTGCTCGCCGGAGCCAGCAGCCTGTGGCGAGCGGCGCGTTTGCCGTTACTCGCGCTGGCCAACGCCCAAGCCTGGCATCAAGCCCATGGGCGCTGGCTGCGGCGCCAGGGGTGGGTGGCGTCCGCGGCCCTGGCGATCGCGTTGTTGGCGCTGTGGCTGGGCGATAGCCTGGCCGCCGGGTTTGTGCTGATGGCGGCCTTGCTGTTGGGCGCGGCATTGGCACTACCGGTGCTGCTCAATGGGTTATTGAAAGCCGTGCTGGGGCGTAGTCGCTCGGTACTGGGCCAGTGGTTCCTGGCCGATTGCCGCCAGCAACTGCCGGCCTTGAGCCTGGCGCTGATGGCGTTGCTGTTGGCCCTGGCGGCGAATATCGGCGCCGGCTCCATGACCTCGGGCTTTCGCCAGACCTTCACCCATTGGCTGGAGCAACGCCTCACTGCCGAGCTGTACCTCAACCCGCAAAATCCGCAGCAGGCCGAGCAACTGACGACGTGGTTGACCCGCCAGCCCCTGGTGCAGGCCGTACTGCCCGCGTGGCAGGTGGCGGTGCAACTGCAAGGCTGGCCCGCGGAGGTGTTCGGCGTGGTCGACAACCCCACTTATCGTCAACACTGGCCGCTGCTGGAGGCGGTGGACGCGCCCTGGGACCGCTTGCTGCAAGACGACAGCCTGATGCTCAGCGAACAACTGGCGCGACGCCTGAAGGTGCAACTGGGCGACACGGTTTCCATCCCCACCCCGCAGGGCACCTGGGCGCCGAAGATCGTCGGCATCTACGCCGACTACGGCAACCCCAAGGGCCATCTGCTGGTCAATGCCCGGCACCTGTTGGCGCATTGGCCGACGCTCTCACCGGCACGCTTCAACCTGCGGGTAGCGCCTGCCGACGTGCCGTCGCTGATACGTGAAGTGCAGCGTGAGTTCGCCCTGGAAGACAGCCGCATCGTCGACCAACAGCAACTCAAGGGGTGGTCCAGCCAGGTCTTCGAACGCACCTTCGCTGCCACCGCCGCGTTGAACAGCCTGACCCTTGGCGTCGCCGGCGTGGCGCTGTTCATCAGCCTGCTGACCCAGAGCCAAAGCCGACTCGGCCAACTCGCGCCGTTGTGGGCGCTGGGCGTGACGCGCCGACAATTGATGCTGCTCAACCTCGGCCAGACCTGGCTGCTGGCGGTACTCACGTTGATCCTGGCGTTGCCGCTGGGGCTGTTGCTGGCGTGGTGCCTGGATGCGGTGATCAACGTGCAGGCCTTCGGCTGGCGCCTGCCGCTGCAGGTATTCCCCGGGCAGCTTGCGCAATTGCTGGGGCTGGCGATGCTTGCCACCTTGCTCGCGTCGGCCTGGCCCTTATGGCAGTTGTACCGCAGCCGTCCGGCGGATTTGTTGAGGACGTTCGCCCATGAAGATTAAGGCATTGGCGTGCATCGCCTGGTTACTGCTGAGCGGCTGCGACCAGGCGCCCGCACCCGAGGACAGTTTCGCCGGGCTGGGCAGCGATGCGGCGGACTTTGCCCAGGTGGTGCCCGGCAAAGTCTTCAGTTTCCCCGAGGACCACGGGCCCCACGACGGCTTTCGTATCGAATGGTGGTACGTCACGGCCAACCTCAAGGATGCCCAGGGCAATGTCTTCGGCGTGCAATGGACGCTGTTTCGCAACGCATTGAAGGCCGGCCCCGTCCAACCGGGCTGGCGCGATTCAACCGTGTGGCTCGGCCACGCCGCCGTCACCTCCGCCACCCGCCACTACGCCGCCGAACGCCTGGCCCGGGGTGGCGTGGGGCAAGCCGGGACCCAGGCAGAGCCGTTCAACGCCTGGATCGACGACTGGAACTTCGCCAGCCGCCCCGGCGCCGCCAGCCCCCTGGCTGACATGCAACTCAAGGCCAGTGGCGCGCAATTTGCGTACGACCTGCACCTGACTTCCAGCCGCCCGCTGGTGCTGCAAGGCGACCATGGCTACAGCCGCAAATCCGACCAGGGCCAGGCGTCGTACTACTACAGCCAGCCGTTTTTCACCGCCAGCGGCAGCGTCAACCTCGACGGCCACACCTACCAGGTCAGCGGCCCAGCCTGGCTCGACCGCGAATGGAGCAGCCAACCCCTTGCCGCCAGCCAGACCGGCTGGGACTGGTTCTCCCTGCATCTGGACCGCGGCGCGCAGTTGATGCTGTTTCGCGTGCGGCAGAAAGACAGCGACGGTTACCTCACCGGCACCTGGATCGACGCCCAGGGCCACACCCAGACCTTGCACAACAGCGATATCCAACTCACACCGCTGACCACCACGGCCATCGACGGGCGCAACATTCCCACACGCTGGTCGCTGAAAATTCCCGGCAAACAGCTGGACATCACCACCGAGGCCGTCAACCCGAAGGCGTGGATGGACTTGGGTATTCCGTACTGGGAAGGGCCGGTGCGGTTTGAGGGTGGGGTGGGGTATTTGGAGATGACGGGGTATTAGGGGGTATAGCAGGGTAGTTTTGCCCTACGACCCGACGGGTAATACTCGTACAGGCTTTTCAAAAAAATACTGTACATGCATACAGTCTTATTCTACAGTCCATCCCAGGTGACCGGATGTCACCGGTTACCTGAGCTTCAATTTTTTAACTATGGATGGATAAAAAATGAAATCGAAAAAAGCCTTTATGCTAGGCGCGGCCATGATGGCCTCCTGCTTCGTTTCGGCCTTTGCCCTGGCTGATCAAGCGCCTGCGAAACTCAGTGCCGAAGCGGTCAAGCAGGCCGTGAACAAAGCGCTCAAGTCCGGCGGCAAGCTGGACGCCTCGAAGGTTTCGACCGAACTCAAGAAAAAACTGCTGGTGGCCAAGTCTGGTCAGTCCAAGGCCGTGACCCGATCCCTCAAGTCCGAGCCGTTCGACAGCGTGGTGAGTGAGTTGAAAAAGCCGGCGCAAGGCGCGTTGAAAGGTGCGGCTATCGCGGCGTTTGAACCGCTGTTTCCAACCCTGGATATCAACACGCTTTACACCGTCGATGCGGTGCAGGCCGGTAACGAGTTTGCCTACCACTTCAACCTGCCGCAGAACGCGCGGGTGCAGGTGCAACTGGTCAACCAGAGCGCAGGCGCGGATATGTCGCTGACCCTGTTTCAGGATGACGGCCAGGGCAACCTGAGTGTGGTCGGTTCGTCGGATGCTGCAGGCAATGCCGATGAATACCTCAACGGCGTGCTGCCGGCCGGCGACTACTACTGGTACATGGTGGCCAAGGTCGCCGATAACGCGCAGTTCAGTTTCGGCGTGGCGGTGGACAGCAACATCGACGCGTTCGAGCCCAACGACAGCGCGCAAACCGCGTTCGTATTGCCCGATTCGATGAACAAGGTCAGCGGCAATCTCGACAGCGCCAACGATGTCGATTACTTCGACTTCACGGCGGTACGTGGCCAAAGCGTGAGCATGTACCTGGCGGGCGACGAGAACGGCAGCCGAAACCAGTGGATCTTCGACCGCTTTGATGGCGCCAACTGGGTCACCGTGCCGGCCGGTTCTACCTCGACCTACCCGAGCGTCGCGCCGGGCACCACGGTGAAGGTGCGTGTACGGGCCAACCCGGCTGTGGCGCAGGACCCGAGCAAGTATTACCAACTGAGCCTGGGTTCCACACCGCGCTTGAACACCAGCAGTGTCAAAGGTGACAACATCGTGCGGGTGACGGAAGTGTGGCTGGCCACGCAAACCGCTCGGCTGTTGAACTGGTCGACCCAATGGTCGGACTCCACCGGTGCGCCGTTGCTGGGGGTCACGCCGGTATTGCGCGTCGATAACCACTTCGTCGACTTGAACTACCGTTGGGTTGACTACAAAGCGACTACCAACAGCGCGGGTGTATCAGAGGCCACGGCTAATATCGGTACGTGCTTCGGTGACTACACAACGGTGATCAACGACAGCAGCACTGGTGTGCCTTACAAGTGGCGTACCACCTACAACGAGGGTGGCTGGCGTATTGAGCTGGCTGAGTTCCCTGGTGTGGGCGTTGGCGGTGAGAACGTGCAATACGTCAGCCTGGGGCATATCTGCACTCAGGACATCATCCACTGACAGCGTGATGTGAAGCAGAAGGGGCGGCCTCTAGAGGCTGCCCCTTTTTTGTGGCTTTTTCCTGATCATTTCTGGCTATCGTGAGAACGCGGCTCCCAATACAAAGTGCCAAACAAATAGTCCATCAACGGCAGCACGATATTGAAGTTACGCCCCTGCATCAGCTCACGACGGTGATGCAGGGCATGCAGGCGGTGCATCTGGCGAATCCATGGCAGGCGTGCCACCGGGTGTTCGGCAGGCAGGTGTTCGCAGGCATGGAACACTTCGTAGAGCAGGTAGCCAAGGATCATGCAGCCTGCAAACAACCCGGCAACGTTGGGGCTCAGTTGGCTGAGCAGCCACCAGGCGGGAAGGGTGATGGCCAGGCTGTGCAGCATGATCAGCCAGGCTGGAAACAGGATGACGCGCCAGTCCCGAGGGCTGTCGTAGGTCATGTGGCCGGGGGTGAAGAAGCTGTGATGATCGCCGGTGTGGCGTGCGTAGAACAGCCGGGCGAATGCATGTTTGTGATGGCCCAGGTGGCGGTGCACGAGGTAGATGCACAGGTTGAAGAACAGCAGGGTCAGGGGCACGGTCAGCCACTGCAGGGCGGTGATATCGGCGGTGGAGGACCAGGCCAGCGTGATGCAGGCGATGCCGTAGCCAAGCACGAATGCGGCGTGCAGCCAGGGGTTGTAACGCGGGTTGACGCTTGCGCGGTAACGGTCGCGGAAAGTCTCGGTCGGGTGGGGCATGGCCGGCTGCTCGCTGTGTTTTTATTTGAGGCTGAGCTTAGTTGGCGTAAGCGGATGTGCGAGTTTTTACTGACCACCGCATCCCCCTGTGGGAACTGGCTTGCCTGCGATGGCGGTGTATCAGGGCCAGATAAGTAGACTGACACTGCGCCATCGCAGGCAAGCCAGCTCCCACATTTTTGCCCGAGACCGACCAGTGGAGGCTTGCACAGGTCTGAATTACTTGTTAGTTTCTGGCGAAATGTTAACGATAACATTTGCTCTAAAAATAAAAACAAAACAGAGACCCACGCCATGAAAATGCTCCCAAAAACCCTGTGTTTACTGGCTGCCAGCATCACTCTGGGCAGCGTGACCCCCGCGTTTGCCGACGCTGCCAAGCCCATCCGCATCGGCGCCTCGTTCCAGGAAATCAACAACCCCTATTTCGTCACCATGAAAAACGCCCTGGAAGAAGCTGGCGCGACCATCGGTGCCAAGCTGATCATCACCGACGCCCGCCACGACGTGTCCAAGCAGGTCAGTGATGTCGAAGACATGCTACAAAAGGGCATCGACATCCTGCTGATCAACCCCACTGATTCGGTCGGTGTGCAATCAGCTGTCAAGTCGGCCCATGCTGCCGGCGTCGTAGTGGTGGCGGTGGATGCCCAGGCAGATGGCCCGTTGGATTCGTTCGTGGGCTCGAAGAACTTCGACGCTGGTTTCCAGGCCTGTGAGTACCTGGCCAAAACCATCGGTGACAAAGGCAACATCGCTATCCTTGACGGCATCGCCGTGGTGCCGATCCTCGAACGTGTGCGCGGCTGCAAAGAGGCGGTGGCCAAGCACCCGGACATCAAGATCGTCAGCATCCAGAACGGCAAACAGGAACGCGATCAGGCCCTGACCGTCACCGAAAACATGTTGCAGGCCCAGCCCACCCTCAAGGGCATTTTCAGCGTGAATGACAATGGCTCCCTCGGCGCGCTGTCGGCCATCGAAGCCAGCGGTATGGACGTGAAGCTGGTCAGCGTCGACGGTGCGCCGGAAGCGATCAAGGCGATCCAGAAACCCGGCAGCCATTTCATCGCCACCTCGGCCCAATACCCCCGCGACCAGATCCGCCTAGCCCTGGGCATCGCCCTGGCCAAGAAGTGGGGCGCCCAAGTACCGGCCAGCGTGCCGGTGGACATAACCCTGATCGACCAGGCCAAGTCCAAGGACTTCAGCTGGTAAACCCCCCAGGCCCCGCGTAGTTCGTGGGGCTCAGGTCTTCCTTCTGAGTGCGAGGTCGGCGGTATGAGCAGTCTTCTGAAGCTGGAAAACATCTGTAAGCGTTACCCTGGGGTGCAGGCCCTCAAGGCCATCAACCTGCAAGTGGAGCGCGGCGAAATCCACGCCTTGCTCGGGGAAAATGGCGCGGGCAAATCCACCCTGATGAAGATTCTGGGCGGGGTCGAGCACCAGGACGAAGGGCAGATCCTTATCGACGGGCAGGCCCGACAATTTGCGACCTATCGGGATGCGATTGCCGCCGGGATTGGCATTGTGTTCCAGGAGTTCAGCCTGATTCCCTACCTCACGGCGGTAGAAAATATCTTCCTCGGCCATGAACTGAGCAACCGCTTCGGCCTGTTGCGCAAGCGCGAAATGGCCGAGGCCGCGCAGGCGTTGTTCGAGCGCCTCGGGGTCAGTATCGATCTGCACTGCGCGGTCAAGCACCTGAGCGTGGCCGAGCAGCAGTTTGTCGAAATCGCCAAGGCCCTGGCTTTGGACGCACGCCTGCTGGTGCTCGATGAGCCGACCGCGACGCTGACCCCCAGTGAAGCCGAGTTGCTGTTCGAGATCATGCGCGAACTCAAGCGCCAGGGCGTGGCGGTGATTTTTATCTCCCACCACCTGGAAGAGATTTTCCAGGTCTGCGACCGCATCAGCGTGCTGCGCGACGGCGGCAATGCAGGCGTCACCGAGGTGGCCGACAGCGACATCGACCGCCTGGTCGAGATGATGGTCGGCCGCCGCCTGGAATGCAGTTTTCCGCCTAAACCCACTACCGCGCGCGGCCCGTTGCTGCTGGAGGTCAAGGATATCCAGCTGGTGCGCAACGGCCCCCACAACCGTTTCAATTTGCACAAAGGCGAGATCCTGGGCTTCGCCGGCCTGGTGGGCTCGGGCCGCACCGAACTGGCCCTGGGCATGATGGGCGCGCTGCCCACGGTGAGCAAAGACGTGTGGCTGCGCGGGGAAAAAGTCAGCCTCGATGACCCGGCCCAAGCCCTGGCCTGCGGCATCGGCCTGCTCCCCGAAAGCCGCAAGAGCGAAGGGCTGATCACCGCCTTCAGCATTCGCGAAAATATCTCGCTGAACAATTTGCCCAAGTATCAGCACGCCTCGGGCCTGATCGACAAGGCCCGCGAGTGCGCCAGCGTCGAAGCGCTGATGCGCCAGCTGTCGATCAAGGCACCTAGTGGCGAAAGCCTTGTGGTGAACCTCAGCGGCGGCAACCAGCAAAAAGTCGTGATCGCCCGCTGGATCAACCACCACTGCGACGTGCTGGTGTTCGACGAACCCACACGCGGCATCGACGTGGGTGCCAAGGCGCAGATCTACGCGTTGATGCGCAGCCTCACCGAACAGGGCTACGCGATCATCATGATTTCCTCCGAGCTGCCCGAAGTCATCGGCATGTGCGACCGCGTCGCCGTGTTCCACAAGGGCGCCATCGTCAAGGTACTGGAAGCGTCCGCCGTCAATCCTCAAGAGGTCATGCGCCATGCAACAGGGGGCTCAAGTGAATACGTCCATTAACACCGTCGGCACCGGCCGCTTGCGCCTGAACCTGGCGCGGCTGCTGCGTTCGCCGGCATTTTATCCCTTTGTCGGGCTGGTGGTGGTGACCCTGGTGATGATCCTCGCCAGTGACACCTTCCTCACTGCCAGCAATCTCTCCAACATCGCCCGCCAGGTGTCGATCAACGCAATCATCGCGGTGGGCATGACCTGCGTGATTCTCACCGGTGGCATCGACTTGTCGGTGGGGCCGGTGATGGCGTTGTCCGGCACCTTGACCGCCGGGCTGATGGTCGCCGGGTTGCCGCCGGGCCTGGCGATTGGCGCCGGGCTGCTGGTGGGCGTGGCCTTCGGCATCGGCAACGGGCTGTTCGTGGCGTACCTGCATATGCCGCCGATCATCGTCACCCTGGCGACCATGGGCATCGCCCGTGGGTTCGGGCTGATGTACACCGACGGCTATCCGATTTCCGGCTTGCCAGAGTGGTTCGCATTCTTCGGTCGCGCCAGTGTGTTTGGCCTGCAGGTGCCGATCCTGATCATGCTGATCACCTACCTGGCGGCCTATGTGCTGCTGCAACACACCCGCATCGGCCGCTACATCTACGCCATCGGCGGCAATGAAGAAGCGGTGCGCTTGTCCGGGGTGCGAGCGGCGCGTTTCAAGCTGCTGGTGTATGGCATCAGCGGCTTCACCGCCGCGATTGCCGGGCTGGTGCTCACCTCGCGCTTGATGAGCGGCCAGCCGAATGCCGGCGTGTCGTTCGAGCTGGATGCGATTGCCGCCGTGGTACTGGGTGGTGCGTCGATTGCCGGCGGCCGCGGAGTGATCATCGGCACCTTGCTCGGCGCCATGCTGCTGGGCGTGTTGAACAACGGTTTGAACATGCTTGGCGTGTCGCCCTACGTCCAGAGCGTGATCAAGGGCGGGATCATCTTGCTGGCGATTTTCATCAGCCGTCAGCGCCATCGTTAATACCTCACTACACAGGACCGAACACATGGACAAGCACACTCACATGCAAGCCGTCGTCTGCCACGGCCCGAAAGACTACCGCCTGGAGCGCATCGGCAAACCCCAGGCGCGTGCCAATGAGCTGGTGATCCGTATCGCCGCCTGCGGCATCTGCGCCAGTGACTGCAAGTGCCACTCGGGCGCGGCGATGTTCTGGGGCGGCGACAACCCCTGGGTCAAGGCGCCGGTAGTACCGGGCCACGAATTTTTCGGCTATGTGGTCGAAGCCGGCGAGGGCGCCGAGGAGCACTTTGAGGTCAAGGTCGGTGACAAGGTCATCGCTGAACAGATCGTGCCGTGTGGCAAGTGCCGCTTCTGCAAATCGGGCAAATACTGGATGTGCGAAGTGCACAATATCTTCGGCTTCCAGCGCGAAGTGGCCGAAGGCGGCATGGCCCAGTACATGCGCATTCCCAAGACCGCCATCGTGCACAAGATCCCTGAATCGGTGTCCCTGGAAGACTCGGCGCTGGTGGAGCCGATGGCCTGCTCGATCCATACCGTCAACCGTGGCGATATCCAGCTCGACGACGTGGTGGTGATTGCCGGCGCGGGCACTTTGGGCCTGTGCATGGTCCAGGTCGCCGCGCTGAAGACCCCGAAAAAACTGGTGGTGATCGACATGGTCGACGAGCGCCTGGAACTGGCGAAAAAGTTCGGCGCCGATGTGGTGATCAACCCCGCCCGTGACAATGCTCGCGAGATCATCAACGGGCTGACGGACAACTACGGCTGTGACGTCTATATCGAAACCACCGGCGTACCGGCCGGCGTCACCCAGGGCCTGGACCTGATCCGCAAGCTCGGGCGCTTTGTCGAGTTCAGCGTGTTTGGCGCCGAGACCAGTGTGGACTGGTCGATCATCGGCGACCGCAAGGAGCTCGACGTGCGCGGCGCGCACCTGGGCCCGTATTGCTACCCGATCGCCATCGACCTGTTCGAGCGTGGCCTGGTCACCTCCCAAGGCATCGTCACCCATGATTTCCCGCTGGACGACTGGGCCGAGGCGTTTGAACTGGCCAATTCGACCAAGTCGATCAAGGTGCTGTTGAAGCCGGTGCTCTGAGATGGACTACGTCATCGGTGTAGACATTGGCACCCAGAGCACCAAGGCGCTGCTGGTGGATGCCCAGGGCACGATCATTGCCCAGCACAGCCACGGCTACCGGGTGGACACCCCGAAAGTGCGCTGGGCCGAGCAGTGGCCGCAGGTGTGGCTGGATGCTGTCGAAACTTGCGTGGCCCAGTGCATGGCCAAGGCCGGGGTGCCGGCGCCGCAGGTCAAGGCGCTGTGCATCAGCAGTTTGTACGGCGGTTCGGGCATTGCCGTGGATGCGCAGATGACGCCGCTGCACCCGTGCCTGATCTGGATGGACCGCCGCGCCGGCGAGCAGGTGGCCTGGGTGCGTGAACAGGTGGACCTGGAGCGCTTGTTCGCCATCACCGGCAACTCGGTGGACAGCTACTACGGCTTCACCAAGATGCTCTGGCTCAAGCAGCACCAGCCCCAGGTGTGGGCGAATACCCGTTACCTGTTGCCGCCCAACAGCTACATCAATTGGTGCCTGACCGGCGAGTTGGCGGTGGACCACAGCAGCGCCGGGAATATCGGTGGTGTCTACGACGTGGCGGCGCGCAACTGGTCAGGCGAGATGCTGGAGGCGTTGGGTATCGCGCAGTCGATGATGCCCGAGCGGTTGCTGTATTCCGGCGAGGTGGTGGGTGGTTTGCGCGCAGACTGGGCTGCCCGCCTGGGCTTGCAGGCGGGCACGCCGATCCTCGCCGGGGGCGTGGACGCGGCCATGGCGACCCTGGCGGCGGGTGTCACTCAGCCAGGCAATCATGTGGCGATGATCGGCACCAGCATGTGCTGGGGCTATCTGAACCAGCAGGTGGATGCACGTCACGGTTTGGTGAGCATGCCCCACGTCTACAACGGCCACCGCGACCTGTACATCTTCGGCGGTGCGATCACCGCCGGGGCCTCGGTCAGCTGGTTTCGCGAGCAGTTCTGCCAGGCCGAAGAACAGCAGGCCCAGGCCACGGGGCAAGACAGCCTGGCGCTGCTCGAGCAGAGCGCGATGAAGATTCCGGCAGGCAGCGAAGGCGTGGTGTTTTTGCCTTACTTGATGGGCGAGCGCAGCCCGGTGTGGGATGACCGCGCCAGCGGCAGTTTTGTCGGGCTCAACCTCTACCACAGTCGCTTTCACCTATACCGCGCGGTGCTGGAGGGCGTGAGTTTTGCCCTGCGCCACAATATCGAAGCGGGCAGCCAGGGCGCGCATTCCCTGGACCCGCGCTTGATTGTGGTGGGCGGGGCGAGCCATTCGGACCTGTGGATGCAGATCATCGCCGACGTCACACGCTATCCGGTGTACACCATCGTGCAAGAGGTAGAAGCGGCCCTGGGCGCGGCGTTGTTGGCGGCGCATACGGTGGGGCTGGTGAGTGATGGGCAGATGGACACCGGCTGGGTGCAGTTGCAATTGCGGGCGCAGCCCAAGCGGGAGAATGTCATGACCTATGACCGGGCGTTTGCCGAGTACCTGAAGCTGTATCCGGCCCTGAAACCGATCATGCACAACCTGCAAACCCCCTGATTCAACACTGTCCAAAATGTGTGAGCTGGCTTGCCTGCGATAGCGGTGTATCAGCACCCGATAAGGAGACTGACACTGCGCTATCGCAGGCAAGCCAGCTCCCACAGTGGATCTTCATTGATTTTGAGATCTTTATTTATGACCACCACCTTCGACTTCTCGCACCAGCGCATCCTCGTCACTGGTGCCAGCAGCGGCATCGGTCGCGAAATTGCCCAGCAACTGATCGCCAGCGGCGCCGAAGTCTTCGCTCTCGGTCGCGATGCCCAGGCGTTGGCTGCATTGGGGTGCCACACCCTGTGCGTAGATATCGCTGACAGCGTCGCCCTCGACAAAACCCTGCAAGATTTGCCGCCTCTGCACGGCCTGGTCAACTGCGCCGGTATCTCACGCCTGGAGCCTGCCGCGGCCATCAGCGCCAGCGCCTTCGACCAAGTGATGAGTGTCAACGCCCGCGCCGCTGCGCAAGTGGCCAGCCGGGTCGCGGCAAAGATGATCGAGGCGAACATGGCCGGCAGCATCGTCAACGTCTCCAGCCAGGCGTCGTTGGTGGCGCTGGATGATCACCTGAGCTACTGCGCCTCCAAGGCTGCACTGGATGCGATCACCCGCGTGCAATGCGCCGAGTGGGGCCGTTTTGGCATACGCGTCAACAGCGTCAACCCCACCGTGACCTTGACGCCGATGGCGGCCATGGCCTGGTCCGACCCGGCCAAGCGCGACCCGGCGCTGGCAGCGATTCCTTTGGGGCGTTTTGCGCAACCGGCGGAAGTGGCGCTGCCGGTGCTGTTTTTGCTTAGCGACGCGGCCAGCATGATCAGTGGCGTGAGCCTGCCGGTGGACGGCGGCTACACCAGCCGCTAGCCGTTTTCCAACTGCCCGGCGATGACCACTTTGTCCCGTGGCTTGTGCGGGTCTTGCAGGCGGTCAAGTAGCAGGCGCACCGCACTGCTGCCGGCCAGGGACGCGTCGTGGGCCACGCAGGCAATCGGCACGCCAAAGATATCGGCGAAGGGCAGGCGGTCGATTCCGCAGATGGTCAAGCTGTCATGGGCGATGTTGTGCATGCGCAACGCGCGCAGGGCGCCCAGGGTGATCAACTGGTTGAAACCCATGATCGCGTCCGGTGCCGAGTGCGCGGCCAGGTAATCGAGGGTATGCAGGTAAGCCGGCATCAGCGTGTAGTCGCCCGCTTGCACCTCGACCTGGATGTCGGGATGTTCGGCCAGCACTTCCCGCAGGCCTTTGAGGCGCTCCACGCTGATACGGGAGTGCTCGGGGCCGGTCAGCACCAGCAGGCGCTTGAGGTTCGGGGTTTGGCGTAACAGGTAGTGCGCGGCTTGCAGGCCGCTGTGGTAGTTGTCGAGCACCACGCGGCTGAACGGGCTGTCGTGGATCGTGCGATCGAGCAGCACCACCGGGGTCTTGCCGTTGCCCAGGCGCTCCAGGTAGTCGGGCTGGTAGCTCGGCTCGTCGGAGACCGGCGACAGGATGATCCCCGCCACGCGATAGCCCAGCAGGGTATCGACCGCCTTGCTTTCGAGTTCTTCCAGCTCATCGGTGTCCACCAGCATGATGGTGTAGCCGTGCTTTTTCGCCTCGCGGGAAATCGCCTTGATCATCTCGCTGTAGAACGGGTTGTCTACCGATGCGGTGATGACCCCGATGATCAGGCTTTCACTGCGCTTGAGCCCACGGGCGAAAGCGTTGGGCACGTAGTCCAGCTCGCGTGCCACTTCCAGGATGCGCGCCAGGGTGGCGGGTTTGACCAGGTCGGGTTTGCTCAAAGCGCGGGACACCGTAATGGTGGTCATGCCGACCCGTTTGGCAATGTCGCTGATGGTGACGGACTTTTTCTTGTTCATCGGTAAGACTGCGAGAGTAAACACCAGCAGGCTAGCATGTGCGCAAGCGTAGAGTGATTCAAATCAGCGGATCCCAGCGTTGCGACCAGTCGCCTTCGGCCTTCACCACCTCGCGCAGCAGTTCCAAGGCCTGCTGCAACACCGCTGAATCTCGCGCCCGCGAATACACCAGGTAGGTCGGAAAGCTGAATTCCGGCGCCTTGGCCACGCGCTGCATGACGCCGCTGTCCAGGTAGCTCTGCACCACCCGCGTGCGGAAGTAACCAGCCCCGCCATTCTCCAGGATGTACTGCAACGCCAGCGGCCCCAGGTTGAAACTCAGCGCGGTACGCGCACGGTCGGGCAGGGCAGCGTCGTGTTGCTGGCGAAAACCCTGGCCCCAGTCGATATACACGTAGGGCGAGGGTTTGCTCGCCAGTTGCACCAGAATCAGTTTTTCTTCCAGCACCTGCTCCACCTGCAAGCCCGGCCAGTATTGCGGCTGGAACACCAAGGCGGCATCTAGCACACCCAGCTCCAGTTGGCGCAGCAGGTATTCGCCTTCACGCACTTCGGTGCGCAAGGCGTGCCCCGGTATCTGCTCGCGCAGCGCCTTGGCCCAGCCGAGCATCAACGGGTTGCACAAGCTGACCTCCCCGCCGATATGCAGCACATTGCGATAGCCGTCCGGCAATGGCAGGTCACGGCGGGCGGCTTCCCAGGTTTGCAGCAACTGGTTGGCGTACACCACGAAGGCCTCGCCGTCGGCGGTCAGCCGCGCACCGGCACGGTTGCGCACGAACAGCGTGCAGCCGAGCTGGTTCTCGAGGTTTTTGACACGAGCAGTGATGGCGGTCTGGGTGACGTGCAGTTTCTCGGCCGCTGCGGCCAGGCTGCCGCAGCGGGTGATTTCGAGGAAGGTGCGTGCCAGTTCGATGTCCATGAAGCCCCCGGGGATGAATGGGGGACAGTGTAAAGGAATGCGGTCAAACCTGTGGGAGCTGGCTTGCCTGCGATAGCGGCCTTTCAGCCGACGCTTCTCTACCTGGCACCCCGCAATCAAACTGTGGGAGCGGGCTTGCTCGCGAAGGCGGCCTGACAGTCAACACAATTGGGTTGTGTACATATCCATTGCTGCGGTAACGGCCACTTAGGGTTCCGCTCTTACAGCGGCTCACTTTGCAAAAGCGGCAAAGTAAGCAAAACGCTCTTGCCCCACCACTCGGCACCTCGCTTAGGCTCGGTGTGCCCGTAATCCGCCAGTGATTTGGGGGCTAAACCGGCATCCCTGCCGGTTTACCCCCCAAATCCCTGTCGAATTCCGGCCAGCGTGGTTTAACGGGGCGCCTGAGATCAAGATCAAAAGCAGATCAAGAGCAAGATCAAGAGCGGCTCGCTTCGCATCGTGGTTACCGTTGGCTGCTACAACCTACAAAATTGTGTAGAAGCTGCGACGGCGGTGTGTCAGAGGCCAATGTGCTGACTGAACCCGCGCTATCGCAGGCAAGCCAGCTCCCACAGTTATGTGTATTTCAGGTCGGGATTTTCGGTGTGTGCAAGTGCGCTGTGGGGAATGCCTGTGCATACGCGTGACATACCCTCAACACCTGCTCATCAGCAAACCGCGCCCCCACCACATGCAAGCCCACCGGCAAGCCATTTGCCGCCAACCCGCAGGGCACTGACGCCGCCGGTTGCTGGGTGAGGTTGAACGGGTAGGTGAACGGCGTCCATTCCATCCACTCAGTCATTCCCGAACCCGGCGGTACGTTGTGCCCGGCTTCGAACGCGGTGATCGGCATCATCGGTGACACCAGCACATCGTAATGCTCATGGAAAGCCGCCATCCGTGCGACCAGCGCCGCCCGGGCTTCCAGGGCTGCGTTGAAATCATCCAGGCTCAAGCGCTCGCCCCGTTGTGCAATGCGTAGCAGCCCTGGGTCCAGCAGTTGCCTTTGCGCCTCGCTCATCGTGCCGGTCAGGCGTGCTGCGCCGGCAGCCCATAGGGTGCTGAACACCTCCAGCGGGTCGCTGAAACCGGGGTCGATCTGCTCGACATGGGCGCCCAGTTGCACCAGGCCCTGCACAGCCTGATCCACCACCTGGGCGACTTGCGGGTCGACTTGCACATAGCCGAACGTGGGGCTATAGGCGATACGCAACCCTTTCAAGTCCGTCCCTGGAACGAGCCAGGGCGTGGTTCGCGGCGCGCCGATCAAGCCGTCCCGTGCATCCGGTCGCGCCACGGCTTGCAGCATCAGCACACTGTCTTCCACGGTGCGCGTCATCGGCCCCAGGTGCGACAGGATCGTCATGGAGCTGGCCGGCCATTGCGGCACATAGCCGAAGGTCGGCTTGATCCCGAAGGTGCCGGTAAACGCACAGGGAATACGGATCGAGCCGCCGGCGTCGCTGCCCTGGTGCAGCACGCCCAGGTTCAACGCCGCTGCCGCACCGGCGCCCCCGGACGAGCCACCGGCGGTGGTGCGCGTGTCCCACGGGTTGCGGGTGATGCCGTACAGCGGGTTGTCGGTGACGCCTTTCCAGCCGAATTCCGGGGTGGTTGTCTTGCCCAGCAGCACCGCGCCGGCCTTGCGCATGAAGGCCGAGAAGGGCGCGTCCACGTCCCACGGGCCCTCGGCACTGGAGGTGCGTGAGCCCTTGCGCGTGGGCATACCGACCGTCAGCGTCAGGTCTTTGATCGACGCCGGCACGCCATCCAGGGCGCCGCAAGGTTCGCCCTTGAACCAGCGTTGTTCCGACTCCCGCGCAGCGTCCAGGGCGCCTTGCGGGTCGACATGGCAGTAAGCATTCACCACCGGGTTGTAGCGCTCGATGCGCAGCAACGCGTCTTCGGTGACCTCCACGGGCGACAAGGTCTTGTCACGAAAGTGTTGCAGCAGTTGCACCGCCGTCAATTGGCCGATCTCACTCATGCTTGAACTCCCTGCGCCGCGTTGACCATGGCACGCAGCAACACCGCGCAGCCTGCGGCCAGATCATCCGGCGCGGCGTTTTCGATTTCGTTATGGCTGATGCCGCCTTCGCACGGCACAAAGATCATCCCGGCCGGGCCCAGTTCAGCGACGAAAATCGCGTCATGCCCGGCGCCGCTGACGATGTCCATATGGCTCAAGCCCAATGCCTGGGCAGCCTCGCGCACGGCGTTGACGCAGGCCGGGTGGAAGTCCAGCGGCGGGAAGTCGGCAGTCGGCGTCAGTTCAAACGTCAAGCCGTGGCGGGCGGCCGCGTCTTCGATCACTGCGCGCACTTCATCGACCATGGCTTGCAGCTTGTCGGCGTGCAGGTGACGCAGGTCGATGGTCATGTGCACCTGGCCGGGGATCACGTTGCGCGAGCCAGGGTGCAGGTTAAGGCAGCCGACGGTGCCGCAGGCGTGAGGCTGATGCTGATGGGCGATACGGTTGACCGCGCTGACCACCTCGGCAGCACCCACCAGGGCATCCTTGCGCAGGTGCATGGGCGTTGGGCCCGCATGCGCCTCTACGCCGGTGAGGGTCAGGTCGAACCACTTCTGGCCCAGGCAGCCCATCACTACGCCCAGGGTAATCGCCTGGTCCTCCAACACCGGGCCTTGCTCGATATGCGCCTCGAAATAAGCGCCCACCGGATGGCCCAGCACCGCACGGGCACCGGCATAGCCGA
Organism: Pseudomonas sp. GW821-FHT07B01; assembly: GCF_059419065.1. Taxonomy (NCBI): domain Bacteria; kingdom Pseudomonadati; phylum Pseudomonadota; class Gammaproteobacteria; order Pseudomonadales; family Pseudomonadaceae; genus Pseudomonas; species Pseudomonas sp. GW821-FHT07B01. Next base: position 223,432 of record NZ_JBWKRA010000006.1, read on the forward strand.
TGCGCTGCAATTCGCTGCCTACCGACAGGCCCTGGTCGTCGAGTTTGTCGAGAGTCTCCTGCAAGTCGAACTTCCCGGCAAATACCCCGGAGCCCATCATGCACGGCGGGAAGCGCGAGCCTTCTTCGTTGGTCCACACCACCACTTCGATGGGCGCCTGGGTTTCGATCTGCAAGTCATTGAGCGTGCGGATCACTTCCAGCCCGGCCATTACCCCGTAGCAACCGTCGAACTTGCCGCCGGTGGGCTGGGTGTCGATATGGCTGCCGGTCATGACCGGGGGCAGGGCGGGGTTGCAGCCAGGACGGCGGGCGAAGATATTGCCGATGGCATCCACACTGATGCTGCACCCGGCGGCCTCGCACCACTGCACAAACAGGTCGCGGGCCTGGCGGTCCAGGTCGGTGAGGGCCAGGCGACACACGCCGCCCTTGGCCGTGGCGCCGAGCCGAGCCAGGTCCATCAGCGACTGCCACAAACGGTCGCGGTTGATCAGCGGGGCATTGCTCTGGAGAGGTTGCGCAAGACTATTCATCAGGAATCTCCACTCAGGCACTCAAGGCCAGGTAACGGTTTTTGATCGTCGGGTCGGCGCGGAAGTCAGCGGCGCTGCCCTCGTACACCACGCGGCCCTGTTCGAGCACGTAATGGCGGTCGGCGAGCTTGTCGCAGACCATCAGGTTCTGTTCCACCAGCAACACCGGCAGGCCCTCGTCCTTGACCTTGCGCAGGATCTTCACCAGCTCGTCGACGATCACCGGGGCCAGGCCTTCAGTGGGTTCGTCGAGGATCAGCAGCTTGGGGTCGTTCAGCAGGGCGCGGGCGATGGCCAGCATCTGCTGTTCGCCGCCGGACAACGCATGGCCGGCGTTTTTGCGCCGCTCCTTGAGGCGCGGGAACATGGCGTACACGTCTTCCAGCTGCCAGCGGCTGTGTTTGCGGGCGGCGATGCGCAAGTTTTCCTCCACCGTCAGCAGGCGAAAAACCCCGCGGTTTTCCGGTACCAGCGCCAAGCCCTGGCGCGCAATTTCAAAGATCTTTTGCCCCACCAGCGCCTGGCCGTTGAAGTGGATCTGACCCTGGCGCGGGCAGATGATGCCGAGGATGCTGCGCAGGGTGGTGGTCTTGCCGGCACCGTTACGGCCGAGCAGGGTCACCAGTTCGCCAGGGTTGACGCTCAGCGACACGCCCTCAAGCACATGGCTTTTGTCGTAGTAGGAATGGATATTCTCGACGATCAGCATCAGGCAGCCTCCCCAAGATAGGCAGTACGCACACGTTCATCGGCGCGCACGAACTCCGGCGTGCCTTCCACCAGGATCTGCCCATGGCTCATCACCGTGATGCGCTGGCTGATGGACATGACGATGCTCATGTTGTGTTCGATCAACAGCACCGTATGGTCGCGGCCAAGGTCGCTGATCAGTTGGGTCATGATCGGGATATCGTCGATGCCCATGCCCGAGGTGGGCTCGTCGAGCATCAACAGTTTGGGTTTGGAGCAGATCGACATGCCCACCTCCAGCACCCGTTGCTGGCCGTGGGACAACTCACCGGCCAGGGTGTCGGCGCGTGCCGTGAGTTGCAGGCGTTCCAGCACCTGGTCGGCCATCTCCAGGTGTTCGCGCTGGCTGTCCACCCGACGCCAGAAGTTCAAGGCACGCGAGCCATCGCGGCCCTGGGCGGCCAGGCGCAGGTTTTCGCGCACGCTGAGGTTCTGGAACAGGCTGGTGAGTTGGAACGAGCGCGCCATGCCCAGGCCGACGCGGCCGTGGGCGGGCTTGCGCATCAGGTTCTTGCCGTCGAAATGGATCGCCCCGGCGGTGGCCTGGCGTTCACCCGTCAGGCAGTGGAACAGGCTGGTCTTGCCCGCGCCGTTGGGGCCGATGATGGTGTGGATGGTGCCGGCTTCGACCTTGAGGTTGACGCCATTGACCGCATGGAACGCGCCGTAGGCCAGCTCCAGGTTCTGGGTTTCAAGCAAGATACTCATAGCCCGTCCTCCTTGGCGACGACCGCGGGTTTGCGCGCGCCGCGCATCTTCTCGAATAGCGACGCGAGGCCGCCCCACAAACCGCCGCGCATGAAGATCACCACTAGGATCAGGATCACCCCCAGCAGCATCAGCCAGCGCGGCCACAGGTCGGAAAGGAAGTCGCCCAGCAGCACGATGGAGCCGGCGCCCAGCAGCGAGCCGAACAGCGAGCCGGTGCCGCCGACGATGGTCATGATCAGGATGTTCTCGGACATTGCCAGGTCGATATTCGACAGCGGCACAAAGTGCAGCAGCATGGCGTACAACGCCCCGGCAATCCCGGTGACCGCACCGGACAGCACGAACACCAGGATCTTGAAGTGGCGCGTGTCGTAGCCGATGGCCGAGGCGCGGGTTTCGTTCTCGCGGATCGCCATCAGCGTGCTGCCAAACGGCGAAGCGATGACCCGGCGTGCGCCGATGAAGATCAGCAGGAACAGCACCGCGACAAAACCATAGAAGGCACGGGCATCGGCCAGGGACAGCAGCACGGTGTCGCCCACACGAATTTCCGGGCGCGGTACGCTGAGCAGGCCGTTGTCGCCGCCGGTCCAGTCGCTCAGGGTGTAGGCGACGAAGTACGCCATCTGGCTGAACGCCAACGTGAGCATCACGAAGTAAATGCCCGTGCGCCGAATCGCCAGGGCGCCCACCAGCAGCGCCAGGAAACCACCGGCAATCGCCGCGCCCAGCAACGCGGTGAACAGGCCCAGTTGCAGGTGGATCATCAACAGCGCCGCACAATAAGCACCGGCACCAAAGAAGATGCCTTGGCCGAAGGACAGCAGCCCGGTGTAGCCCAGCAGCAGGTTGCAGGCCAGGGCGGCCATGGCAAAGATTAGGATCTCGGTGGCCAGGGTCGCCGAGGGCAACACCAACGGCAGGCCGATCAGCACGGCCAACACCCACAGCAACATGGCTCTGGATTGGGTCTTGGCAAACGGCAGGGGGTTTTTCTCGCTCATGTCAGGCTCTCCCGAACAGGCCGTAAGGGCGTACCAGAATCACCACGGCCATGGCGCCGTAGATCATCAGGCTCGCACCCTGGGGCCAGAGTGTGGTCATCAGGCTTTGCACCACGCCCACCAGCAAACCGCCGACCAGCGCACCGCTGAACGAGCCCATGCCGCCGATCACCACCACCACGAAGGCGATGCCGAGAATCTCCGGGCCGACGAAGGGCTGGGCGCCGCGCAAGGGCGCGAACAACACCCCGGCGACACCGGCCAGGGCGACGCCGAGGGCGAAGGTCATGGAGAACAGGCGGAAAATATTGGTGCCCAGTAGCGACACGGTTTCGGTGCTTTCACTGCCGGCGCGCACTAGAGCACCGAAGCGCGTGCGCTCCAGCAGCAGCCACAGGCCCAGGCCCACCAGCCCGGAAAACACGATAAGGAACAGGCGGTAGTAGGGGTAGACGAAATCACCCACCACCAGCACGCCGCGCAACAGTTCCGGCACGGCGACGCTTTTGCCCACCGGGCCCCAGATCATCACGCTGGCTTCCTGGATGATCAGGGCGATCCCCAGGGTCACCAGAATCTGGAACATGTGTGGCAAGTGGTAGATGCGCTGGATCAGCAAGCGCTCAATCACCCAGGCCAGTGCGGCCACCACTAGCGGCGCGATCAGCAGCGCCAGCCAGAAGTTGCCGGTGAGGCTCACCGCGGTGTAGCAGATGTAGGCACCGAGCAGGAAGAACGCGCCGTGGGCGAAGTTGACGAAGTTGAGCAGGCCGAAAATGATCGTCAGACCTACCGCGATCAGGAAGTAGATCATCCCCAGCCCAAGGCCGTTGAGAATCTGGAACAGGTACAAATTAAGCATGCAGGCACCCTCCGCAGACGGCCGCTTGCACGGCCCTGCGCGACAAAAGTTAAGCGGTCAGCCGAGCGCGCAGCCCGTCGCCTCGACTGCGGGGAACGATTGGCCAGCGCTGAGCACTTTGGCCAGGTCGTCCTTGTCGGCCATGTCGCCGCTGGCCTTGCCGATCAGCAGGTAGTAATCCTTGATCACCTGGTGGTCGCCGGCGCGGATCGACTCCTTGCCGGTCGGGCCTTCGTAGCTCAAGCCTTGCAGGGCCTTGGCCACGGTCGGGCCATCGAAGCTGCCGGTGGCGATGATGGTGTCGAGCATGATTTTGGTGCTGATGTAGTCGGCGGCCAGCGGGTAGGTGGGGTTGATGCCGTATTGGGCCTGGGTCAGCTTGACCAGTTCACGGTTGAGCGGGGTGTCGACCTGGTGCCAGTACTGTGCGCCGAGGTACACGCCCTCGAGCACATCGCTGCCCAGTTCCTGGAACTGATCCAGGCCGGCAGACCACACCAGCAATACCTTCATGCGCTCCTTGATGCCGAAGTTCACGGCCTGGCGCAGGGTGTTGGACGATTGGCTGCCAAAGTTGAGCAGCACCAGCACATCGGGCTTGGTGGAAATGGCGTTGGTCAGGTAACCGGAAAACTCCTGTTCCTGCAGTGAGTGGTAGCTGTTGCCCACGTGTTCCAGGCTATGTTCCTTGAGCACGTTTTTGGCCCCTTCGAGCAAGGCTTCGCCGAACACGTATTGCGGGGTGATGGTGTACCAGCGCTTGGCGTCCGGCAGCAACTTGATCAGCGGCACCATGGTTTCGCGGATCGCACCGTAGGTGGGCACTGACCAGCGGAAGGTCGCCTTGTTGCAGTCCTTGCCTGTCACTTCATCGGCGCCCACCGGGGTCATGAACACGCCGCCGACCTTGTCCACTTCCTTGGCCACTGCCAGGGCGGAAGACGACAGCGTGCAGCCCTGGAAGAACCGTGCGCCGTCCTGCGCGATGGCCTCTTGCACCTTGCGCACTGCCTTGCCGGCGTTGCCTTCGGTGTCGATGACCTTGTAGTTCAGTGGGCGGCCGAGCAATTGGGCGTGTTGCTGCACCGCCAGGCGCGAACCCATGTCGGCAAATTTGCCATAGCTGGCAAAGGCGCCAGACATGGACTTGAGGCCGTAAAAGGTAAAGGGCTCGGCGGCGAATGCGGAACGCACGCTCAGCGGAAGGCTGAGGACGGCGGCGGCGGTGAGGCTGGCTTTCAATAACGTACGACGCTGCATGGGGTGACTCCCTGGTTTAGTTATTGGCAGGAGCGGCAAGGGCGATACGGTGGAGCAAGGGCCTGTGGGCAGGCTTGTTATTGGATAACTCGATTTCGCGGGTGAACGGGGTCAACTGTGGGAGCTGGCTTGCCTGCGATGGCATCGACTCGGTCCCCTGTAACACCGAGGCGCCCGCATCGCAGGCAAACCAGCTCCCACATTGAACGTTCCCACATTGGATGGTTGGTGTGTTTAAGGGTGGTCGAACTCCAAGAGAAAGTGTGGGCTCACCTGGCCTTCCAGCGCGGTCATGTGGTGTTCGGCATCGCACATGTGTTCATGCATCAAGCTGCGCACCGCGCTTTCGTCCCCGGCGCGAAAGGCGATCAGCAGTTGCTTGTGATAGTCGAGGTTGGCCGCGTCGAACTGCTTGCGCTTGGGCTTGTAGGCTTTTTTCAGCACCACCAAGTCGCGCAGCAAGTCATTGAGAAACTGCGCCATGAAACTCAGCAGCGGGTTGGGGCAGGCCCGGGCCAGCAGGTTGTGGAACTCCAGTTCCGCCAGGCGCTGTTCGCGCTGGCCGGCTTCGCTGTCTTCGGGGGCGCTGCAAAAATCCACATTGGCTTGCAGCGCGGTGTAATCGTTTTCGCTCAAACGCCCGAGCACCGACACCGCCAATTCCACTTCGATGACCTTGCGCAGTTGGTAGACCTGCTCGCCGTCCAAGTGCTGGAAGTGCAGGTAATTGCGCAAGGCGCGGCTGGCCGGCTCGGTGCCGGCCTGGTTCAAGTAAGCCCCGCCGCTGGGGCCGGTGCGCGTGCTCACCAGGCCCTCCACTTCCAACGCCTTGAGCGCTTCGCGTGCCGAACCCTTGGAACACTGGAAGCTTTCCATCAGCTCGCGTTCGGTGGGCAGGCGGTCGCCGGGCTTCAAGGCGTCGGTGACGATCGAGCGCTTGACCGACTCGACAATCACATCGGACAGCTTCTGGCGTTTGCGGCGTAGCGGGCGAGTCAGCATGGCGGTGATTTATCGTATTAATGCGGATAAATAGCACTTAATAACGATTGGGGAAGTGCGTCAACGCAGGCTGTCGTTTTCGGTGGCAAGAGGTCGTAAATGCGTGGATTACTTACTCCCAGGCGCTGAGGTCGAGACAGCGCGTGGACGCCGGCGGTTGTCTACCATAGGCGAGAAAATCCCCCAGCCAGCGGTTGACACAGCCGTCGGCGCCTGCGCTCGCCGACTCCTTGAGCAAGAGTTGCTCGACACCGGTGGCGACTGCTTCGCCAGGCTCGGCATTGATCAGCACCATGCGCCCGACACGCTCCGGAAACAGCGTGCCGTAGCGGCTGCCGAGGCGGGTGGCAGCGGCGTTGCCCAGGTAGTTGAGGCGCGCCTCGTCAAGTTGCCCGCGCACGAACTCCATGTCCCGCGCGGCCTGTTCCACGGCATTGCCCTCGCGCAGGTCGCGGGCGCTCAGCTCGATGACGTCATAACGGTCGACCAGAGTGCGATAGGCCTGGGTGGCAAGCGACTCCCAGCGGCTGGCGAGGTGAAGAACGAAAGGCGCGTCCTTGGCCTGGAGGGGTTCGCCGGCCTGGATGAACACGACACCTTCACGGTTGAGCGGTTGCCGTGCGCCTACCCGTGTCACGCTCAAGCTTAGGCGGCCGCGCTGGGGGGCGGCATGGTCGCGGGGGACGTTGACCAGGCCGCATTGGGTGCGGCCAACCACTTGTGGGTTCAAGTGCGCCGTCGTGGTGAGGGGGCAGTCCAGCAGCCAGTCGATTGCGGTGGGGGCGATCAAGGGCTTGGCCAGCGCCAGGTTCGGTATCAACCAGCAGCCAATGCAGGCCAGGCCTTTTACAACAACGCTGGGTTTCATCATGAGGTCCCGGGCTTCCGTGTGATAACGGCTTTTTTACCAAGGACCTTGAGGTGGAGAATGTAGGGTGAAGAAACAACTCGTGTATGAAATATGAGTTTCGTTTATCAGATGTTGGTTTTCCAGCCACCGCCTAATGCCTTGTACAGGGCGATGCTGGCTTGTAGGCGCGACAGGCGCAGTAGCACGTTCTGGTCCTGGGCGCTGTACAAAGTGCGCTGGGTTTCCAGCACCGTGAGCAGGTCTTCGGCACCGGCTTCGTAGCGGCTCTGGGCAATCTGAAACGCGGCCTGCGCCTGTTGCAGCTCCTCGCTTTGCCACTGGCGTTGCTGGTCAAGGCGGGTGATGCTGCTGAGGGCTTTTTCCACATCGGCAAAGCCATTGATGATCGCCCCGCGGTAGCTTTGCAGCAGTTCATCCTGGCGTGCCCGAGCCTTGTCGCGCTCGGCGCTCAGCCGGCCATTGTTGAAGATTGGCGCCATCAGGCCCGAGGTCAGGGTGTAGAAGGGGCTGCGCAAGACCTCTTGGGCCTTGTATGCGCCAGAGCCGAGGGTCGCGCCCAATGTCACTGAAGGCAGCATCGCTGCACGGGCCACCGTGACGTCGGCACGGGCCGCTGCCAACTGGGCCTCGGCCTGGGCGAGGTCGGGGCGCCGGCTCAATAACTGGCTCGGTACACCGGGCCCGATACTCGGCCAGGTCAATGCCTGGAAGGGTTCAGCGCCCAGTTCCAGGGCCTGTACGGGTTGACCAAGCAAGGCGGCCAAAGTGATTTGCGACTCTTCGACCGATTGCTGGATCAGCGGCAATTGCCGTTGCTGGCTGGCCACCAGGCTCTTCTGTTGAGCCAGTTCCAGGGCCGTGGCGGAACCGGCGTCGTGGCGGGTCTGTACCAGGTTCAGCACATTGCGCGCATTCGCCAGGTTGAGCTCGGCAATCTGCAGGCGCTGGCGTGCGGCCAGGGTTTGCGCGTAGCGGTCGGCGACATTGCTGAGCAGGGTCAGCTCCACGTTGGCCTGAGCGAACTCACTGGCGTGCAGGCTCTGCACGGCGCTGTCGCGCGCAGCGGCGCGGCCCCCCCAGAAGTCGATTTCATAGCTGGCGGTGAGGCTGGCGTCATAGCTGTTGACGGTCCGATTGCTTTCGGTGGCGTCCAGGTCCGAGTTGCCGCTGCCGCGCAACAGTCTTTGCCGGCTGGCGGTGAGGTTGAACTTCAGCTCCGGCAGCAACGGCGCGCCAGCAATCACCGCCGTGGCCTGGGCCTGACGGACCCGCGCCATGGCGGCCGCTACGTCGAAACTGTCACGACGGGCCTGGTCGATCAGGCGGTTCAACGCCGGGCTGCCAAACTGCGTCCACCAGCGCTGGTTGATGGCTTGGGTCGCTTCGCGTTCTGCATAGTGCCAGGCGGCGGGCGTGGCGAGGCCGCTGTCGATGGCCGGCGGGTTAGCGCCACAGGCCGTGAGCAACAGGCACACACTGAACGCTGACAGTCGTGGAGTGAGAGATCGTTTATTCACTGGTCAACGCCTTAACCGGATCGAGCCGGGCAGCTTTACGGGCCGGCATGAAGCCGAATACGACGCCGGTCACCAGCGCACAGCCAAACGCGCCGAGCACCGCCACCAGGGAAAACTGCACCGCCACTTCAGCCAGCACCAGCACGCCGCCTACCAGCAATGCCAGGGCAATACCGAACAGGCCGCCGACCACCGAGAGCATCACCGCCTCGGTGAGGAACTGGCGCAGGATGTCGCGCTGGCGTGCCCCGGTGGCCATACGGATGCCGATTTCACGGGTGCGTTCGCGCACGGTCATCAACATGATATTCATCACGCCGATGCCGCCCACCAGCAGGGAGATTGCCGCAATCGAGCCGAGCATCAGCGACAGGGTGTTCTGGGTGCGGGCTTCGGCCTGAATCATCGCGGCATTGTTGGTCAGCTCGTAGTCGCGCTTGCCGTTGTGCAGCTTCAGCATCAACTGGTCGATGGCGCGTTCGGCTTCATGCACCTTGCGTGCATCGGTGGTGGCAATCGCCACGTATTCGGGGTTGTAGCTGCCGAACAGGCGGACACTGGCGGCGCTGTAGGGAATGGCGACACGGTCGTCACTGTCCTTGTTGCCGGAGCTGGAGCCTTTTTCCGCGAGCACGCCGACCACCTGGAAGGGTACGTTCTCGATCAGGATGTACTGGCCGATAGGGCTGGCCACGTCCTTGAACAATTTTTGGCGGATGCGCGCGCCGATCACGGCGACCGTGGCGGCGGCGCGTTCGTCGGCCTCGGTGAAGTAGCTGCCCTCGACCACCGGCCAGTTGAAGATCTCCGGGAAGTTGGTGTCGTTGCCCCCCACGTAAGCCATGTAGTCGACGTTGCCGAAGCGCACTCCCGCGTCGGTGCCGTTGACCGGCATGATGCGCTTGACCTGAGGCAGCGTCGCCAGGGCCGCGACATCGTTGAGGGACACGATACCCAGCGGCGTACGCGGGTTGGGCGAAGATCCGCTGAGGTAGATGATATTGGAGCCGAACGCGCCCATCTGCGCCATGACTTGGCGCTTGCTGCCTTCGCCCACTGCCAGCATCACCACCACCGACGCGACGCCGATGATGATGCCCAACAGTGTCAGCGCCGTGCGAAAACGGTTGATCCACATCACTCGCCAGGCGGCCTGCACGGCATCCAGCAATTCGGCTTTCCAGGCACCATTGTGCTCGGCGCCGTCGGCCAGGCGTTGGCGCAGGTCCACGGCGTGCAAGGCGCCGGCCGCCACGCTGAGTGTGGCCGCGCGGGTGTCAGCCGAATCGCTGATGATCTGGCCGTCGCGAATCTCGATGATGCGGTTGGCTCGCGCCGCCACTTCACGGTCGTGGGTAATCAGAATGACCACATGGCCCTGGCTCGCCAGTTCGTCGAGCAAGGCCATGACCTCGGCGCCGCTATGGCTGTCGAGGGCGCCGGTGGGTTCGTCGGCGAGGATGATATGGCCGCCGTTCATCAGGGCGCGGGCGATGGACACCCGTTGCTGTTGCCCACCCGACAGATGGTGCGGCCGATTGCCGGTGCGCTCGGCCAGGCCCAGGCGGGTGAGCAGGGCGCTGGCGCGGGCATGGCGTTCGGCGGCGCTGATGCCGGCATAGATCGCCGGCATCTCGACGTTTTCCTGGGCGGAGCCTGAGGGAATCAAGTGGTAGCCCTGGAACACAAAACCGAAGGCTTCGCGGCGTAGCCAGGCCAGCTCGTCGCTGCCCAGGTGGGCGACGTTTTCCCCGGCGAACAGGTAGTCGCCCTCGGTGGGGCGGTCGAGGCAGCCGAGGATGTTCATCAGCGTCGATTTACCCGAGCCCGAGGCGCCGACAATGGCGACGAACTCGCCGGCATGGATCGACAGGTCGATGCCGCGCAACACATCGACCTGCGGGCTGTCGCCGCCGCCGTAGGATTTGCGGATGCCTTTGAGTTCAATCAGGGGCGTGGTCATTTCAGCCCCCATGGCTATCAACCGGGCCGATCAACAGGTGGTCGCCCTCGCTCAACCCCTCGAGCACTTCCACCCGCAGGCGGTCGCTGATGCCCAGGCGCACTTCACGGTCTTCGATGGCTCCGTTTTTGGCGACCACCCGGGCGATTTGCGCTGCGGAGCCGGGCACGCTTTGCAAGGCGGCGACGGGTACGGAGAGGGCGTCCTTGACTTGGCTGGCGACGAAAAAGACCTGGGTGGTCATCTCGGCCATCAGCGCGTTGTCGGCGTTGTCCACGTCCAGCAGCACCGTGTACAGCACCACTCGGCCAGTGCCGCTCTTGCTAGTGCTGCTCGGGCTGCCGCTGCCCTGGGTTTCGTTCAAGGGCTTGGGCGGGATCGGCAGGATTTGGCGCACGGTGCTGGTCCAGCGCCGGCTGCCACCGCTCAGGGTGGTGAAATACGCGCTCATGCCGGGTTTGACATGGCCGATGTCGGCTTCGGAGACTTCCGCCCACACCGTCATGGGCGACAGCTTGGCGATGCGCAGGATCAGCGGGGTTTGCTGTTGCGCGTTGAGGGTCTGGCCGACGCGTGCATCCACGGCCACCACGGTACCGGTCATTGGCGCGTAGATGCGCGTGTAGCCCAACTCGGCTTCATCGCTGCGCAGGCTGGCCTGGGCCTGGCGGATCTGTGCCTGGAACATCTGGACCCGCGCCTGGGTCGCGCTGAGTTCCGCCTTGGCGGTCTGCACGTCTTCCTCGCGGGTGGCGTTGCCGGCACTCAGGCGCTGCTGACGCTGGTACTTCTGATGGGCCAGTTGGTGCTGGGCTTTCTGCTCCTGCAACTGGGCCTGCAGGTTTTCGATGGCATAGCGGCTGGCGTCGAGCTTGGCTTTTTGCGTGGCGGGGTCGATCTCCACCAGCAATTGGCCCTCTTGGACCTGGTCGCCGGCCTCGACGTGGATCTTGCGGATCTGCCCGGAGGCCTGGGCGCCGACGTCTACGTAACGTCGCGGTTGCAGGGTGCCCAGGGCGGTGACGCTGTTTTCGATGTCGGCGCGGGTCACGGTGACGGTGGCCAGGGCGTCGCGGCCCGGCGTCAGGCCCTGCCAGGTGGCAAACGCAACGATGGGAATCAGGCACGCCACCACAAGCAGGGCGCGTCGGGCAGGTCGAGGGCGTTTCATGGGTAGCTTCCAGCCAGAAAAGTTCGGGGCGCAGTCGCGCAGAGCTGAAAGGTAAACGAGGAAAATGCCCCGGAATTTAGGCTGTTACATAAGTAGTTACAGCGCGAATTGCGAAAAAAAACCGACCGCTGATGAGAGAGTTCTTTAAAAGTAGATGAGAATTACTATAAATTGCACACACTCAAACTGCCATCATCGGTGATGGCAAAACCGCCAATGATTGCGGGCGCATCCAGGTAAGGGGATGCGCTCTTGGGTTTTTCGCGAGCAAGCTCGCTCCTACAGGGGCCGGGTGTCGTTTGTACCAAGGCCGTGGGGTCAGGAGTCATGTTGGAAAACTACTATCGCGAGCTGGTGTGTTTCCTCAACGCCAAGCTGGGCAACCGTCAGGTGGCCGAAGATGTGGTGCATGACGCTTATGTGCGGGTGCTCGAGCGCGCAAGCGACACCCCGATCGAACAGCCCCGCGCCTTCCTGTACCGCACCGCCTTGAACCTGGTGATCGACGGCCATCGGCGCAACGCCTTGCGTCAGGTCGAGCCCCTGGAGGTGCTGGACAGCGAAGAGCGCTTCGCCGCCTGTTCCCCCCACGCCAGCCACGACCAGGGCCAGCGCCTGGAGATGCTCGAGCGCGCCTTGGCCGAGTTGCCTGCGGCCTGTCGCGACAGTTTCCTGTTGCGCAAACTCGAAGGCCTGTCCCATCTGCAAATCGCTGAACGCCTGAACATTTCCCGCAGCCTGGTGGAAAAACACATCGTCAACGCGATGAAGCACTGCCGGGTGCGCATGCGCGAGTGGGAAGCGCACTGATCGGCTGTTAGTTAAATTTTATTTCACTGTCCTCGTTTCCTATCAACACACGGCCTGTTGTTCAGGCCATGAAGGTATTCCCGCCCCACCGCCATGGGGCTTATCCAGAGGACACTGGAATGACACAGGCAATTGCTTCGCCCGCGGTTCATGACCTGATCGGGATCGGTTTCGGCCCTTCGAACCTGGCGCTGGCCATCGCCCTGCAGGAGCGTGAAAAGGCCCAGGGCAAGCTGGACGTGCTGTTTCTCGACAAACAAGCCGACTACCGCTGGCACGGCAATACCCTGGTGACCCAGAGTGAACTGCAGATTTCCTTCCTCAAGGACCTGGTGACCCTGCGCAACCCCACCAGCCCGTACTCCTTCGTCAACTACCTCAAGGCCCACGACCGCCTGGTGGACTTCATCAACCTGGGCACCTTTTACCCTTGCCGCATGGAGTACAACGACTACCTGCGCTGGGTGGCGGGGCAGTTCCAGGCCCAGGCCAACTACGGCGAGGAAGTGCTGGCCATCGAGCCGATCCTGCATCAGCAACAGGTCGAGGCGTTGCGCGTGATCTCCCGTAATGCCCAGGGCGAGCAGCATGTGCGCACCACCCGTTCGGTGGTGGTCAGCGCCGGCGGCACGCCGCGCATCCCCGAGGCATTCAAGGCGCTCAAGGGCGATAGCCGGGTGTTTCACCATTCCCAGTACCTGGAGCGCATGGCCAGCCAGCCGTGTGTAGACGGCAAGCCGATGCGCATCGCCGTGATCGGCGGCGGCCAGAGCGCGGCAGAAGCTTTTATCGACCTCAATGACAGCTTCCCGTCGGTGCAGGTCGATATGATCCTGCGCGGCTCGGCGCTCAAACCGGCCGACGACAGCCCGTTCGTCAACGAAGTGTTCTCGCCGGCCTTTACTGACCTGGTGTTCCAGCAAGTCGGTGCCGAGCGTGAGCGTTTGGTCGCCGAGTACCAGAACACCAACTACTCGGTGGTGGACCTGGACCTGATCGAGCGAATCTACGGGATTTTCTACCGCCAGAAAGTCTCCGGCATCGCCCGCCAGGCGTTCCGCACCCTGACCGTAGTGGAGAAGGCCACGCCTGGCCCGCTGGGCATCGAACTGGCCCTGCGCAATACCGCCAGTGGCGAAACCAGTCTCAACCATTACGACGCGGTGATCCTCGCCACCGGCTACGAGCGCCAGATGCACCGGGAACTGCTGGCGCCGCTGCACGCTTATATGGGCGACTTCGAAGTGGCCCGCGACTACCGCATCGTCACCGACGAGCGCTGCAAGGCTGGCATCTACATCCAGGGCTTCAGCCAGGCCAGCCATGGCTTGAGCGATACCTTGCTGTCGGTGTTGCCGATTCGGGCGGATGAGATTGCGGCGTCGTTGTATGCGCTGGACCATCATCGTGGCAAGGCGCGTTCGGTGCAGGACTTGCTGCTGGCAACCGCCAGCTGACCGATCCGCTTATTGTGGCGAGGGAGCTTGCTCCCGTTCGGGTGCGTAGCGCCCGCAAGCTTTTGGGGCCGCTTCGCAGCCCAGCGGGAGCAAGCTCCCTCGCCACAAGAGCTCGCTCCTACAGACGGCACTTGTGACAAAGTGTGGCTATTGGTACTGTACAAAAAACCAGTATCGGTAGCCCTCCATGCAGTTGATCGAAAAACTCAGCATCCTCGCCGACGCCGCCAAGTACGACGCGTCCTGCGCCAGCAGTGGCGCGCCCAAGCGCAGTTCCGAGGGCAAGGCGGGGCTGGGTTCCACCAATGGCATGGGCATCTGCCACAGCTACACGCCCGATGGCCGTTGCGTGTCGTTGCTCAAGGTGTTGCTCACCAACTTCTGCCTCTACGACTGCCAATACTGCGTCAACCGCCGCTCCAGCGACGTGCCCCGTGCGCGCTTCAGCCCGGAGGAGGTGGTCACCCTGACCCTGGATTTCTACAAGCGCAATTGCGTCAGTGGGCTGTTCCTCAGTTCCGGCATCATCCGTTCGTCGGACTACACCATGGAGCAACTGGTGCGGGTCGCCAAACTGCTGCGCGAAGAGCATGACTTTCGCGGTTATATCCACCTCAAGACCATCCCCGATGCCGACCCGGCCCTGATCGCCGAGGCTGGCCGTTATGCCGATCGCCTCAGCGTGAATATCGAACTGCCCACCGACGCCAGCCTGCAGACCCTGGCGCCCGAGAAGCAGATCGGCTCGATCAAGCAGGCCATGCAGACCATCTACACCGGCGAACAGACGGTGCTCAACGAACCCCGTGCGCCACGGTTTGCCCCGGCCGGGCAGAGCACGCAGATGATCGTCGGTGCCGACGACACCGACGACAGCACCATCCTGCACGGTGCCGAGGCGTTGTACGGTAATTTCAAGCTGCGCCGCGTGTATTACTCGGCGTTCAGCCCCATCCCCAACAGCCCGAAAAGCGTACCCCTGGCCGCGCCGCCCTTGATGCGCGAGCACCGCTTGTACCAGGCTGATTTCCTGCTGCGCAGCTACGGTTTCAGCGCCAATGAGCTGTTCGCCGGCCCCGGTGACCTGGCACTGGATATCGACCCCAAGCTGGCGTGGGCCCTGGAGCATCGCGAGGTGTTCCCCTTGGACCTCAACCGCGCCGAGCCGACCCTGATCGCACGTATCCCCGGCATCGGCCTGCGCACCACCCAGCGCCTGGTCGACCTGCGCCGTGAGCGCAAGATCCGCTTCGAAGACCTGGCGCGCATGCGCTGCGTGCTGGCCAAGGCTAAGCCGTTTTTCATCACCAGCGACTACCACCCGCAGCAGGCCGACAGCACCAGTGTGTTGTTGCGCGAACAATTGCGTGACCGTCCGCAGCCGCAACAGATGGGGTTGTGGGGATGATCAGCCTGGAGTGCGACAACCTGTTCAGCACCTGGCGCGAACAGGCCCGCTGGTTGCTCAGCCATCAGGTCGACCCCAGCCAGGTCAGTTGGGGCGAGGCGCAGGCGGCGGACCTGTTCGCTACCGATGAACCTATCCCACCAGGGATGGGGCCGTTTCAGGCGCGCATACCCAAGGCGTTGTTGCAATTGTTGGAGTCCGCTGCCTGTTATCAAGGTGATCAGCGCTGGAGCCTGTTGTATGAAGTGCTATGGCGGGTCAGCCACGGTGATCGCACGGCCATGCTCGCGGGTGACAAGCTTGGCAGCGAGTTGCAAAGGCGCATCAAGCAAGTCAGCCGGGAGGCCCACCACTTGCACGCGTTTGTGCGCTTCATCGCGCTGCCGGACGGGGCCGGGCCGGAACTGCCGGAGTACGTGGCCTGGCATGAACCAGCCCATGACATTCTCAAGAGCGCCAGCGAGCATTTTATCGGGCGCATGGGCCGCCATCGCTGGATGATCGCCACGCCCCTGGACGGGGTGTATTACGACGGCGAGCAATTGATTCATCAGCGCCAGTGCCCCGAGGCCTGGCAGCAACTGGCGCAGAATGTTGAAGATCCCCACAGCGCCATGTGGCTGACCTACTACAGCCACATCTTCAACCCGGCACGCTTGAACCCTAAGGTGATGGAAGGGCATTTGCCCAGCCGCTTCTGGAAGAATTTGCCGGAGGGCAAGTTGATTCCAGGGTTGATCAGCGAGGCGCGTACGGGCAAGCAGAAGGATGGGCAGGCGAAGCTGGTGGGGGCCAAGCCAGGCAAAAGAATTGCAAACCCGGTCAATGTGGGAGCTGGCTTGCCTGCGATAGCGGTCGACCCGTCAGATGTGGGGTGACTGATTGATCGTTCCCACGCTCTGCGTGGGAATGCCACCCTGGACGCTCCGCGTCTGCTCTTGAAGTTGTGACGCGGAGCGTCATTGGATGCATTCCCACGCAGAGCGTGGGAACGAGCTAGCTGGTTCAGGCCAGTTCGGTCGCGGTGTTCTTGACCACCGCCAACTCCGGATGCGCCACCAGCTTATCAATGTGCAACTCATCATTGTTCAACCAGGTCTCGGTCAGCACCCGGTAATGTTCCATATCCCGGCAGCGCATGCGCAGGCTGTAGTCGAACGGCCCGCTGATCAACTGGCATTCGAATACCTGCGGGCAGGCTTTCACGCAGGCTTCGAAGGCCTTTTGCGCCGAGCGCCCGCTTTGGTTGGACAGGGCCACCAGCACCAGCAGCGACAGCCCCGGTGAGACCATCTGCACATCGATGATCGCCCCATACCCACGGATCACCCCGCGTCGTTCCAGCTTGCGCACCCGTTCCAGGCAGGGCCTGGGGGTGAGGTGCACCAGTGACGAGAGCTTTTCGTAGGTGATACGCCCCTGATGCCTGAGTACGTCGATGATCGCTTCGTCGATGCGATCCAGCGTAGGGGAAGAATGGGGTCCGTTGGCCTTGGTATCCATGAGTTCACTTCAAACGGTTGGAAAGAAATTGCTGCAAGCGTTCGCTGGTGGGATGGTCGAGGATATCGGCGCCGCCGTGTTCTTCGACTCGGCCCTGATGCAGGAACAGCACTTGGCTGGACACCTGGCGGGCAAAGCCCATTTCGTGGGTGACCATCAGCATGGTACGACCTTCCTCGGCCAACGTCTGTATGACTTTAAGCACTTCTCCTACAAGCTCCGGGTCCAGGGCCGAGGTGGGTTCATCAAACAGGATAATCTCCGGCTCCATCGCCAGCGCCCGCGCAATCGCGACGCGCTGCTGCTGGCCACCGGACAGGAACGCCGGATATTGATCCGCCACGCGGCTCGGCAGGCCGACCTTGTCCAGGTACAGCCGCGCACGTTTCTCGGCTTCGGCGGCGCTCACGTTCAGCACCCGGCGCGGGGCCATGGTGATGTTTTCCAGCACGGTCATGTGGCTCCACAGGTTGAAGTGCTGGAACACCATGGCCAGGCGCGTGCGCAGGTTTTGCAGTTGCGCCTGGTGCGGCGCACGGGTGCCGGCGCGGCCTGGTTGCATTTCGATGCTGATGCCGTCCAGGGTGATCACCCCGGCGTCAGGCTGTTCCAGAAAGTTGATGCACCGCAGCATCGTGCTTTTGCCCGAGCCGCTGGCGCCGATCAGGCTGATCACATCGCCCTGGCGTGCATTGAGGGACACGCCCTTGAGCACTTCGTGTTCGCCGTAGCGTTTATGGATACCTTCGACTTGCAGCTTGATGGCGGCCGTGGCGGTTTTGCCGACGGGTACATCCAGTGGATAAGCGGCCAGGGCCTGCGCGGACTGATTCATGGGTTAGCCTCGGGTAGGAACAAGAAAGCGCATCCAGCGACGTTCGGCCAGCCTGAACAGGCCCACCAGTGCAAAGGACAGCAGCATGTAAAGCAGGGCGGCGATGCCGAAAGCCTGGAAGGTCAGGAACGTCTCGGCATTGGCATCGCGGGCGACCTTGAGGATGTCGGCGACGGTGGCGGTGAACGCCAGCGACGTGGCGTGCAGCATCAGGATCATTTCATTGCTGTAGGCCGGCAGGGCGCGACGCAATGCGGCGGGCACGATCACAAACAGGTTCAGCCGCCAGCCGTGCAGGCCATAGGCGCGTGCCGCTTCGATCTCGCCATGGGGAATGTTGCGGATTGCCCCGGCGAAGATTTCCACGGTGTAGGCGCAGGTGTTGAGCACAAACGCCAACAGCGTGCAGTTCAGCGCATTGCGGAAAAACTGGTTGAGCAGGGCGTTGTCCTGCACCACTTCCAGGCTGTACAGCCCGGTGTAGCAAATCAACAGTTGGATATACAGCGGCGTGCCGCGGAACAGGTAGGTGTAGACCTCCACCGGCCAGCGCAGCCAGAAATGTTCTGAGACGCGTGCCAGCGCCAGGGGGATCGACAGGCCAAAGCCCAGCACTACCGAGATAATGAACAGCCACAAGGTCATGGCGACACCGGACAGGCCGCTGCCATCGCTGAACAGGTAGGCCAGGCCGTATTGCTGGAACAGTTCGATCATCGCGCCATCCCCTTGATGCCGAGGTTATAGCGCCGTTCCAGGCGCTTGAAGATGCGGTTGGAGAGGGTGGTAATCACCAGGTACACCAGGCCCGCGAGGATCAGGAAGTACAGCGGCTCGCTGGTGGACTTGCCGGCGTTCTGCGCGGCCTTGACCAGGTCTGACAGGCCGATGATGGACACCAGCGCCGTGGACTTGAGCAGCACCAGCCAGTTATTGCCCAGGCCCGGCAGGGCAAAGCGCATCAGTTGCGGGAACAGCACCAGGTGAAAGCGCTGCCAGCGGCTCAGGCCGTAGGCGGTGGCGGCTTCCAGTTGGCCGGCCGGCACACTGAGGATCGCGCCTCGGAAGTTTTCGGTGAAATACGCGCCGTAAATAAAGCCCAGGGTGATCACTCCGGCGGTAAACGGGTCGATTTCAACGTAGTCCCAGCCGAACGCTTCGGTCAGGTCGTTGAGCCACAGTTGCAGGCTGTAGAAGATCAACAGGATCAGCACCAAGTCCGGCACGCTGCGGATCAACGTGGTGTAGAGCGTGGCCGGCACGCGCAGCCATTTGGCGCTGGAGAGTTTGGCGCCCGCGGCGACCAGGCCCAGGGTAAGGCTCAGGGCCAGGGCGAGGAACGCCAGCTTGAGCGTCATCCAGGCACCCTGGGCCAGCATGGGGCCGTAGCCTTGCAGGTTGAGGAGGTCGTTCATGGGGAAGATCTCGAAGGAGTGCACGGATTTACTGTGGGAGCTGGCTTGTTGTGGCGAGGGAGCTTGCTCCCGTTCGACAGCGCAGCTGGAGCCGGCTTTGGGGGCGCTTCGCACCCCAGCGGGAGCAAGCTCCCTCGTCACAACAAGCTCGCTCCCACAGGGGTACGGTTGCCGGTTACTCGTGGTAGATGTCCTGATCGCCGAAGTATTTCTTCTGGATCTGGGCGTAGGTGCCATCGGCCTGGACGGCGGCGATGCCCTTGTTGATCAGCTCACGCAACGCCTGGTCGTTTTTGCGCAGGCCCATGGCGATGTCCAGAGGCAGGGTCGGGTCCTTGAAGGCCGGGCCGGTCTTGAAGTCGGCGCCTTCGGGCTTGGACAGGAAGTTGAGCTGGGCTTCGAGCTTGTCCGTCAGGGTGGCGTCGAGGCGGCCGTTCTGCAGGTCGGCGTAGTTCTGTTCCTGGGACTGGTACGCCTTGATCTGTGCACCGAGCTTGGCCAGGTGCGCGCGGGCATAGGCTTCCTGCAACGAGCCTTGCAGTACGCCAACCTGCTTGCCGTTCAGCGACTCGGGGGTGTCACCGAAGGTGGCGTTTTTGCGGGTGATCACCGAGGTGGGGCTGAGGAACAGGCGGTCGGTGAAGTCGATGACTTTCTCGCGGGCCGGGGTCACGGCCATGGAGGACATGATCGCGTCGAACTTGCGCGCACGCAGGGCCGGGATCATGCCGTCGAATTCGTTGTGCACCCAGGTGCATTTCACTTCGAGCTTGGCGCAGATAGCGTTGCCCAGTTCGATATCGAAACCTTGCAGGCTGCCGTCGGCGGCGACGGATTCGAAGGGCGGGTATTCGGGGAACACGCCAAACCGGATTTCTTTCCAGTCCTGGGCGTGGGCAGCAGTGGCGCACAGTGGCAACAGCAACGCAGCGAAGAGTGATCGCAGAGGAGTCATGTGTCGGTCCCTATATTTTGTAATTGATGTCAGGGGCAGTGAATAACTGGGAGCAGAGAATGCTTCATGATGGTGCGTTTTTTGTGTCGTTTACCCCCTGCGCAAAGCGCAAATTGCGCTGTTAAAACAGGCAATGCAGCGGAATCGGCTGTGACACCGGCAAAATCGGCTTCAGACCCACCCGAATCTGGCCTGCCCTGGGCGCAAAGCGGCAAGCCAGAGCGGTTTCAGGCGCGCTTTTTATGCTGTACCACAGGTTGCTGGGCCAGGCGTGCAAACAGGTCTTTCGGGTCGGCCAGGTCTGGCACCAGATCCAGTTCGCTGCCCACATCCAGGGCCTTGGCCACGTCCAGTACATAGCGCAGGGCCGAGTAGTCTTCGATAGCAAAACCCACCGAGTCGAACAGGGTGATCTGGCGTTCATTCTCGCGGCCCGGCTGTTGGCCGTTGATCACTTGCCACAGCTCGGTGACCGGCGAATCTTCCGGCATGTGCTGGATTTCGCCTTCGATGCGGCTTTGCGGTTCGTACTCGACGATCACCCTGGCGCGCTCGACGATACGGCGGTCCAGCTCGGTCTTGCCCGGGCAGTCACCGCCCACGGCATTGAGGTGCATGCCTGGCTCGATCATCTCGTCCGTCAGGATGGTGGCGTAGGCCTTGTCTGCAGTCACGGTGGTGACAATGTCCGCGCCTTTGACTGCCTCGGCGACGCTGGCGGCCAGGATCACCTTGATCGCCGGGAACGCCTTGAGGTTGGCGGCGAGCTTGGCGGTGGCCTGGGGGTCGATGTCGAACAGGCGGATTTCAGTAATGCCCAGCATGGCGTGGAAGGCCAGAGCCTGGAATTCGCTTTGGCAGCCGTTGCCGATCAGCGCCATGCTGCGGCTGTTGGCGCGGGCCAGGTAGCGGGCGACCAGGGCCGAGGTGGCAGCGGTGCGGATCGCAGTGGTCAGGGTCATCTCCGCTAGCAGCACCGGTTTGCCGGTGTCGACGTCGCCCAAGGCGCCGAACGCCATCACGGTGAGCATGCCAGCCAGGGTGTTTTTCGGGTGGCCGTTGACGTACTTGAAGGCGTACAGCGAAGCGTCGGACACCGGCATCAGCTCGATCACCCCATCCGGTGAGTGGTTGGCCAAGCGCGCGCACTTTTCGAAATCCTGCCAGCGCAGGTAGTCGGCGCGAATGTAGTCGGCCATTTCGGTGATGCAGGTTTGCAGGCCTTTTTGCGAAACCAGGTAGCTGAGGTCGTTGACGTCGATATAACGGGTCATGGCAAGACTCCTTATTGAAATGAGTGGCGGGCCGGCAGATGCACTTCGGCCAGCATGCAACGGGCACTGCCGCCGCCGATGCGTTCGATGTTGTCGATATTCACCACCACCGGCCGCGTATGGCGTTCCACATGCTGACGCTGTGCCGGATGCAGGGCGCCCCAGGCACTGGCGGACATCACCAGCAATGGCTGGCCGTCCCGGTCGTGGACCTCCAGCATGTTGCCGGCGAAGGCTTCCAACTGGTCGAAGTCCAGGCTGAGGATGTCCTTGCCGGTGTCACGCAGGGAGCGTTCCAGGGCCAGGCGCTCGCTGTCGTCGGGCAGGGCCTGCAGGCACACCACCGCGAGGTCGCGGCCAACGCTCATCATCACGTTGCTGTGGTAGATGGGTGCCTGGTGGCGGTCCAGGGCGTGGAACACGCAGAGTTGGTAGTCGAGGCGTTCGGCAAACTGGCGCAGGGCCGCGTGGTGGGTGCGCCCCGAATGGCAGGCGTAGCTGATGCGGTGCTGGCGGTCGAGTACCATGCTGCCGGTGCCTTCCAGGAAGATGTTCTGTTGTTCCAGGTGGCTGAGATCGATGGTGGTGTTGATCGCAAAGCGCTGTTCCAAAACTTGCAGCACGCCCTTGTTGCGCTCCAGTCGGCGGTTCTGGCCTTCCATGGGGTAGAGCACCAGGCTGCCGTCGGCATGGCTGCTCCACCAGTTGTTGGGGAAGATCGAGTCGGGCGTGTGGGGCGCCGGCGTGTCCTGCACCACCAGCACCTCCACGCCGTGCTGGCGCAAGGTCTCGACATAACCGTCGAACTCCTCCAGCGCTTTGTGCTGTGCGCTGAGCGGGTCCAGCGGCGGGCGTTGGAAACGGTTGTTGATCGCGGTATCCGGGTTGAAGGCAAAGCGCGCCGGGCGGATCATCAGGACGGTGTTGGTGGTTTGCATGGGGGCACGGGTCCGTTGGGGATCTTGTGCCGCTATTGTGTGCGTTGCGGGGAAAGGATCCCGGCTGAAACGGCGGGGTGGCTCAGCCAAGAAAGCTGAAAACGGGAGTGGCGCAGCCGAATCGGCTGCCAGATTGAAATACGATCAAACTGTGGGAGCTGGCTTGCCTGCGATAGCGGTGTGTCAGCCCCATTCATCTGGCTGGCCCACCGC